>OMSQ01000014.1 GCA_900313805.1 uncultured Prevotella sp.
CGTGTGATGCTGGCACTCAAGGCCCTCATCTCTGGGGCCGTGAAACTGCCCACCATCATCTTCGACGAGATAGACACAGGTGTGAGCGGCAAGGCTGCCGAGCAGATGGCACGTATCATGGCAGAGATGGGCGGTCACGGCCGTCAGGTGATAAGCATCACCCACCTGCCACAGATAGCAGCCTTGGGCAGTCACCACTACCTGGTGTACAAAGAAGAGGGAGCCGAGGGCACGGTGAGCCGAACCAGACAGTTGACCGCCGACGAACGTGTGGGTGAGATAGCACAGATGCTGAGCGGCACCCGTGTGAGCGATGCAGCACTGGCTCAGGCCAGGGAACTGCTGGGCGGCAATATGGCAAAGTAACAATAGTAACGATTCACCACAGAGGCTCAGACAACACTGAGCTATCTTTAGAACAAACAAAAAAGCAAAAGATACAAAAAAAAGGCATGAAACTGAAGACGATAATAACAGCGGCACTTCTCATGGTGTGTGGCACGATAGCCATGGCACAGTCGGCTGCCGTAAAGGGTGTGAGCAAGAGCGTATTCACGCTGACGGCATACGATGCCGAGGGCAGCGAACAGGGCCGGTGCCACGGTCTGTTTATTGACAACAAGGGCTCTGGCGTGACACGCTGGAGTGTGCTGCAAGGTGCCGCCCGTGCCACAGTGACCGATGCCACAGGCAAGAGTTATGAGGTACAAAGCATCACAGGCAGCAGCAGCATATACGACATGGTGCTGATACAAGTGGACGGGCAGACCCAGGGCGCCACCCTGTCGCGCAACAAAGAGGCCGATGGGAGCAAAGTGTGGGTAGTGGGCGATGCCAAGAGCGGCACAGCCGGAACCACAGTGACACGCAGCGAAGTGTTCATGGATCGCTACAACTACTATGTGCTGGGCACCGCCGTGAGTGCGGAGATGGTAGCCTGTCCAGTGGTGAACGACAAGGGGCAGGTGCTAGGACTGATAGAAGAAGGTGTTGGCGGTCGCAACAGTCGCGCCACCGACGTGTGCTTCGCCCGTGATCTGAGCGTAGACGGCATAGCAGTGAACGACCCTCAGTATGCAGACATGGACATTCCCCTCACCCTGCCCAAAGACAGAGAGCAGGCATTGCTGGCCATGATGCTCACCTCGGAACATGGTAACGCTGCCAAATATGCAAAAATAGCCAGACAGTTCACCCAACGTTTCCCCAACGTAACCGAGGGCTACAGCGCCCAGGCCTACTATCTGCTGCAACAGAAAGACTATGACGGAGCAGCCAACATGATGCAACAGGCCATAGCCAAGGTAAACAAGAAAGACGAGGCACATTTCGAGTATGCCAAGATGATATACCAGTTTCTTGTGTACAAAGCCGAGAACCCCTACCCCGCATGGAGCATGGATCTGGCCATGAGCGAAGCAAAAAAAGCCAACGAAATCTACCCTCTGCCCATGTACAAACATTTGCAGGCCCAGATAAAATACGCGCAGCAGCAGTATCAGGAAGCATACGATGACTTCATCGGTCTGACCAAGACACCCATGCTCAACCCCGAGCTCTACTACGAGGCAGCACAGTGCAAGGTGCAGATGAAGGCCAATGACGATGAGGTGCTGCAACTGATGGACAAGGCCGTAGAGACCTGCAAGCGCCCTCTGGGCGGCGAGTCAGCCGTCTATTTCCTGGCCCGCGGCGAACAGTTGCAACACATGGGCGAATACCGCAAGGCCGTGGCCGACTATAACGTGTACGACACGTTGGTAGCAGGACGAGGCACTCACGATTTCTACTACAAGCGTGCCAGGGCAGAAGAGCAGGCACACATGTACAAGCAGGCACTCAACGACTATGCACATGCCATAGTGATTACAGGCGACCCACTGTACATGGCAGAGATGGCAGCCCTGCAACTGAAACTGAACATGGGCGAAGACGCACTGCGCACAGCCGAGCTGATAGTGGCCCGCCAACCCGAATATGACGAAGGCTACCTGCTCAGGGGCATGGCGAAGATAGTGTTGAAGCGCAAGGCAGAGGGAATAGCCGACCTGCAAAAAGCACAGGAACTGGGCAATGATCAGGCTCCCAAACTAATAGAGACATACAAGTGATCACTATACACGAATATCAATCAGAAGAAAGCCAGAGACCATGATAATAGACTTTGACAAGATAGAAGCACAGTTCATAGACCACTTCAAAGGCGGTGAGGGCACGTTGGAAACCTACAATTACTGCGATGAAGACAATAAGATAATGTACAGCAGGCTGAAGCCGCAGTCGAACAGCGGCCTGCACCGTCATGAAGGCAATTCAGAAATAATGTTCATACTCAGTGGCGAGGGGCATTTCGTATATGACGACACAGAAGAACCGGCCACAGCGGGCACTGTGCACTACTGCAAGCGCGGGCACTCACATGCCTTGTACAACGACGGCGACACCGATCTGGTTTATATGAGTGTAGTGCCCGAGCACTGCCGCAGTTGAGTGTGGGCACCCATCACGCCACACTCTCTCGCGCATGCCAGATGCTGAGTATCTTGCGGTAGATGATGCCGGCATTGATTATGCTCACCAAGACGAACAGGGTGAGTCCCGTGAGCAGGGCAGGCAGTAGAGAACCTTCCTGCAATTGCGGGAAGAGAGTTTCAACTACATCCATATACTGACGGCGCAGGATGGCCACCACCACGAGCGCCACTATCAGCACCGCTGCACTCATGCCCAAAGCCAGCCACTGGTATGGGCGTGCCACGCGCTGCGGAGCATAGCCCATAAGCAACAGGTTCTGCATCTTTCCAGCATTCTTCTGCACCAGCAGGAAGATGCTGAGCAGCAGTATGTAGAAACTGAGCAATGCTATGACAGCACCAATAACTATTACTATGGTCACTATCAGACGCAGGAAGAACAGCGTCTTCTCAGTGGTCAACTGGTCTTCTTCCACCTCATATCCGTGGTCGTCGAGATACTGCGTGAGTCGGCGGTCGGAGGGGTCGCTCAGTTGCATAATCAGTCGTGCGGGCTGTGCTTTGGCCTGTGGAGCATAACGTTCATTGCTCCATCTAATGAAGGACTCCGGCACCAGGATGCTACTCAGTCTGTTGGAGAAGCCTATCACCCGTCCGTGGTACACATCGTGCTCAGCACCCACCTGCAGGTCAAAGTCAATCATGCCCACCAGTCCGTCGCTTATCTTTGGTAGCGAATTGGCCTGAGCATAGCCGAAATTATACACATTTATATACTGTCGCGGCAGAATCACCGGCACCACATCCGTACCCTCTTCATAGTGCCACTGCTCCTTGTCGACATGAACAAACTCATCGGGAATGCTCTCAATATATAATTCTGTACTCAGTATACGCCTGCCCTGCACACCCATGGCGGCATGCACCCTGTACTGTGCCATGGTAAAACGCCCCACCTGCTTCACGTATGGCTGTGCCGAGAGTTCATCCTCCTCGTCGGCAGAGAAGTAGGATGCCCGTCCGGAGAGAGTGGAGCCCATGCCAATCCTTTTGGCTACGATGATATCATCAGGCTGCATGAACGAGTCTTCGGCTGTGAATACCGGTGCCACATCGTTGTAAAACTGCACGCCAAGCAGCACTATCACCATGCCGAGCAGGTTGGCGAGGAAGAAGCCCGCCAACTGTCCCTTGCTTACATGATGTCGAAGAAGTTTCCAAAGCAGAGTCATAGCATTATCGTTTTGTCGTAGTGCATAGGCATGTGCTTGCCAATGCTGGTTATGATAACAGCGGCCCCCTGTCGTTTAGCCTCTGCACAGAGCAGAGAGGCCATAGCCTGAGCATTGCGCTCATCGAGGTGACTCACCGGCTCGTCGGCCACCAGGAAGTCGAAGGGCTGGGCCAGAGCCCTGATCATGGCCACACGCTGCTGTTGACCGAATGATAGCAGTGCCACCCGCTCATTCATTTTGTCAGCAATGCCAAGCATCTCGAAATACTCCTCTATCTTTTGCGGAGAGAGATGCGAGGTGAGTTGGTTTTTTATCAACACATTCTCCATGGCGGTGAGTTCGGAAAACAGGCGCAGTTCCTGGAAGAGCATGCTCACCCGTCGCTGTCTTATCTCCGTCCATTGTGCTATAGAGAACGATCTGGCATCAGCATCGTCGAAAAGCAGTTTTCCAGCATAGTCGTCGCGGTATCCCACCATGTAACTGCACAGCGTACTTTTGCCTCTTCCACTCTCCGCCTCAATTAGGTACGTCTGTCCACGCTCGAAGCATAGCGACTGTCCCCACACCTCCGACTGAATGGTCAGAGACTGGAACACCTTTGGCATAATATTCTGAAAACAGATTTTCTGCATGATATGAGTTAATAATTTGCCCTGTACACTATAGTCTGAGCCCCTCCGGTGATGGGTTTGAGCAGAGGCATGAGCCACTCGGACACCTCGTTGCCAGCCAGTAACGCCGGCAGTCTAAGCGCCATGACAGGCGAATGGCCTTCCACAGCCCCTTTCAAGTCTGCCGTCATGCCAGCTGTGCTATCAGCAGGCAGAGTCTCTGCCACGAAGCAGCCGTCGGCATCCACCCCGAATCGCACCTCGTTGTGCCCGTCTTTATATCGGAACATTTTTTCACCATCGTTGGAAATCGTACTGCCTTTTGGAACAGACTTCTTCCAGTAGTCAACCTGCGAGAGGAAGTCAGTGTTGTCCAATTCGGCCATGAAGCGGAAAACGAAGTCCTTCCCCTCAGACTTTCGATAGAAGAAAGCGATGTCTCCATCCACCGAGCGGAGCACAGCATCCATGTCGATGACTGCATTTATGCCAGTGAGCATCGTCTCCACAGTTTTTTGCGTGTGTAACAGTCGTAGGAACTCGCTGCCCTTTGCCCTAGCGAAGAACGCGGCCACATCATTGGCACCCATACGGTCATAGAATCGGCCTTTTGGCATTTGCCACACCTTAGCGTTCTCCTTCAGCGTCTGTTGTATCTTCTCCTGAAATGCGAAGGCGGCGGCATCTACCAGTAGGATGTCCTTATCTGGAGTCATAGTGGCCCGGACGTATACCTGTGAAGGTTCAGCATCGCGCGGAGCTCCCAGACAGAGTGGCGCTGCCACCTGTTCAGGGAGAGCCTGAGCCTGTGCCACGATAGTGAC
>OMSQ01000034.1 GCA_900313805.1 uncultured Prevotella sp.
AATAGTGGGTCAGATAGCGTGTCCGTGTTTGCCGTTTACCACAGCGCGAGTCTTAGCATCGTCGTCGAACATAGAAGTCTGTGGTGCGAGAGTGTAGCGTGTGAGAGAGAAGTCATCCACCTCGCCAGTCTTTTCACTCTTCATGGTGCCGTAGAAGCTCGTCTCGTCGAGATGGAAGGAGATGACCACCATGTCTCTCTTGCTGTCGTCGAAGAGCAGGTATATATCCTCCGTCTTGCTGTCGATGTACCATGAGAAAGCCTCTTCGTATACCTTGTTGCCTTCGCTGTCGTAGTCGCGTTCCACGCCTCGTCCGTTGATGGCATTAGAGTCGTACTGGTCGAACTGTATGTCGGTAGTATAGTCGCCCTCCACCAGTTGGTTATTTTCGTCATTGTAAGCAGTGTGCAGTGAGCCATGCCACATACCCCTGAGCGTCTGTGCCATCTGTAGCAGATAAGAGGCATTGTCGCCGTCGGCCTCGTATGGTTCCTCATACCTGTTGCCGTGATGTATGGGCCCTTCATCATACCAGTAGTGATGTTCATCGCAACTGGTGAACGCCATCATGCCGCAGATGGCGATGCTGAGCAGAGTTATAGTCCTTTTCATAACAGAAATATTTTTTTGGTTAATAATTATCTTTACGGTTGCAAAGATAGTGTAGATAGCTGATATGCAGCAGAGAGGAATTACTATTTCGTGATAGGGATTTCCCTAAACGCAAATCCGGTGGAATGTCAGCTGTGACATTCCACCGGACGTATGAGTTTTTGTTACGGTCCTGTCGTTTATTTCTTACCGAAGTATCTCTGTGACTTTTCGGCATCGGCGGCTCTTGTTTCAGCCTCGTCGAACTGTCCTTCGGGAGCGTAACCGCCATAGCCCCAGTGCCATCCACTTCCCCAGTTGGGTGAAGAGGTGTGTGCGAAGCGGAAGTTGATTCTACGTCCGTGGTCGCGTATCTGTCCTTCGAAATACCCGTCGTTGAGTCTGTAGTCCCATATCTCCACGGTGTAGTTATCCTCTATGAAATGTATGGTGATGCACT
Organism: uncultured Prevotella sp.; assembly: GCA_900313805.1. GTDB lineage: Bacteria > Bacteroidota > Bacteroidia > Bacteroidales > Bacteroidaceae > Prevotella. Next base: position 1,052 of record OMSQ01000034.1, read on the forward strand.
CGAAAGTCACATCCCAGTTGATATGGTTTGCCACATAGTCCCAGTTGCCCCAGGGGTGAGTGTTGAAGTAGTCCACCCAGTAGCCTTCTCCTGCAGCGTATTTGTACGGATTTCTAGAGAAGTGCACCAACGTGCGTGTAGACTGATAATCGTGGCCGCTATACGAGCGGTACGATTCAGTGACACCCTCCCATGTACCTTCGAGAGTGCGTGCTATCTCGTCATCGTCACAAGAAGTGAGAGACAAGGTTGTCATTGCGATCGCTGCGAAAGCGAAGAAAGATAATAATTTTTTCATGTTCAGATAAGTTTCTTTAGTTATCGCTGGCAAAGATAATGCAAGAAGAGTGGAATGCAAAACAAAAATGCGATTATTTTATTTTGCATTCCCTAAACTCACCATATTTAGCGACTTCTCAAACGCAGCGGAGGTTTGTTTCCAGTTGCTTCACGCTGCTGGCTCCTACTATGATGCTGGTGACGCCGTTCTGCTGCAGCACCCATCTGAGGGCGTATTCTGCGAGCGTCTGTCCTTGTCCGGCGGCCTGAGCGTTCCACAGAGAGAGTTGATTGAGCAGTTGTTCTGTGAGCATAGAGCTACGCAGATGTTTCTCGTGCGACATGCGCGAGCCCTCTGGGATACCGTTGAGATATCTGTCGGTGAGCAGTCCCTGTGCCAGTGGCGAGAACGAGATGAAGCCTATGCCATGCTGAGCACAGTAGTCCACCACCCCATTGTCCTGGTGTGTGCGGTCGAGCATGTTGAGTCGTCCCTGGTAGATGAGCAGAGGCACGTCTCGTGCCTTGAGGTATTCGTCGGCAAACTTCAGCGCTTCGAGCGGCCAGCTGGAGATGCCCACATATAGAGCTTTTCCTGCGCGCACTATGTCCACCAGCGCCTGGAGGGTCTCCTCCATCGGCGTATTGGGGTCGAAGCGATGGCTGTAGAACAGGTCAACGTAGTCGAGGTGCATGCGTTTGAGACTTTGGTCGAGCGAGGCCATGAGATATTTTCTTGAGCCCCATTCGCCGTAGGGTCCAGGCCACATGTCGTATCCCGCCTTGGATGCGATGAACAGTTCATCGCGGTATGGCCGGAAGTCATCGTCCATAAGTCTGCCGAAGGTCTCCTCAGCCGTCCCATACGGCGGTCCGTAGTTGTTGGCGAGGTCGAAATGCGTGATGCCATGGTCGAAGGCATAGTGTGAGATGTCGCGGCTGCGCTCGTAGGGGTCGTGTCCGCCGAAGTTGTGCCAGAATCCCAGCGAAACCTTTGGCAGGATCACGCCCGAGCGCCCGCAGCGCACATACATCTCTGCGCTGCGGGCGTACCGGTGTTCATCTGCTACGTATTGTTTTTTCAGGTCCATAGAAAAACAGGTATTTTTTAGGTTGAGAACAGGTCAGAGTTTATTCCATTCTCCCAGGTTTTCACTGAGAGGAGAAGCCTTGGCCTTATTCACCTCTTCGAGGAAAGAGAGAGCCTGTTTCTCATCGAACGGTTCTTCCATTTCATCCGTATATGTCTTCTTGCCGTCTTTCTCCGTCACGGTGAACAGTTGGTAGAAGCCTTCATGTTCGGAATCCTCGAAGTAAGTGGTCATATTACCCTTTTCGCCCTTTTCTGTCATGACGATAGCATCTCCTTGGAAGGCGAGTTGCTGTCCCTCCTCCACGGCAATGCCGTCGAAGTTGTCTTCATCCTTGTCATCCTTATAGAAGTAGAGGAGCAGTCCCTGTTTGCCGTCTTCCGAAGCAAGGAACACGAAGCCATCAGCGACAGCGTATTTTGCCATTTTCTTGTCTTCGCCGAAACTGATTTCCCAGAGAGCCTGAATATCCTCCTGGTGAGCCTTCAGTTGGCTGTCGATCTCTGCGACAGAAGTGGTGTCGGTAGCTGCTACGGCAGGTTCGTCAGTATTCTGTTGTTTTTCCGGAGCCTTACTTGAGCAGGAACTGAACACCAGTCCCAGTGTCATCACACAAAGGACGACTTTTATTACTATTTTTTTCATCATTTGATTACCTTTGATTAGTTCTTGGATTTTTTACATCTGTTTCTACTGTCCTTTTACGGGCAGAGCTATATTGGTGACGATGAACGCATTTTTTTCAGTTAACGGTTCCTGGAATGTCACTACAGAGGTGTATTTAGGCAGTGCCGGGAATTGTATCTTATACGTGCAATTACCTTTGTACCAAGTGTTCCATTTAAAATTGAGTGCCGCAACGGGAAAATATTTTTTACCAGTAGCTTCATCAATCAGACAAGAACGAGGATCGATCAAGCTCATGTCTGCTGGATTGTTTGATGCGGTGTAATGCAGGTAGATCACAGTGCACTTGGGTGTTCTTTCCACCTTTGTTATCTTCACTTTACTGTTGGTTGACCTCTGACGCGGGTTGTTATAGGTCTGTGCAGTCACAGCCAGAGCCATGACGAGCAAGACCGTCGTTAAAATAAATTTTTTCATGTTACACCATTGTTTAATGCCCGACATGATCAGATTTGTTTACTTATCAGAAGTGAAGTTGACGAAGAACCATTTGCCAGCCTCA
>OMSQ01000035.1 GCA_900313805.1 uncultured Prevotella sp.
CAGCGGTCTGTCGATAGTGATGGAGGACCGCACCGACGGCGGCCTGAATAAATTCTTCGGAGTGACACAACAGTTCCTTGCAGAACTGAATAAACGTCCGGAGATACAGATGGCCATGACCTCGTACAACCCCAATTACCCACAGTATATGGTAGACGTGGATGTGGCTAAGTGTAAGCAGGCTGGCATATCACCACAGACGGTGCTTACTACATTGCAGGGATACTACGGTGGTCTGTATGCATCCAACTTCAATGCCTACGGTAAACTCTACCGTGTGATGATACAGGGCGACGTGGAGAGCCGCGAGAGACCCGACGGCATCAGCAATATCTACGTGCGTACACCGGCTGGGATGACTCCCATCACCGAATTCTGTAAGATGAACCGCGTATACGGACCGGCAAACATCAACCGCTTCAACCTCTTCACCAGTATCAACGTGACCGCTACGGTGGCCAGCGGCTACTCTACTGGTGAAGCCATCAAGGCGGTGGAGCAAGTGGCTGCCGACAACCTGCCGCAAGGCTACGCATACGAATATTCTGGATTGACACGTTCCGAGGCTGAATCAAGCAATTCTATCGCACTCATCTTTGTCATGTGTCTGATGTTCGTGTACCTCATCCTCTCGGCACAGTACGAGAGCTATCTGCTGCCGCTGGCCGTGTTGCTGTCACTGCCCTTCGGACTTGCAGGAGCATTCCTCTTTACCAAACTCTCCGGTCACAACAACGATATCTATATGCAGATATCACTCATCATGCTGATCGGACTGCTGGCCAAGAATGCCATCCTGATAGTGCAGTTCGCCCTGGAGCGCCGCGAGACGGGCATGGCCATCTCATGGGCCGCCATACTGGGCTCTACAGCTCGTCTGCGTCCTATCCTAATGACCTCGCTGGCCATGATTATTGGTCTGCTGCCCATGTTGTGGCCCTTCGGCGTGGGTGCCCACGGAAACAACACCCTGGGATATGCAGCTATCGGAGGTATGCTCATTGGTACAATATGCCAGCTATTCGTGGTGCCATCACTCTTCGTAATATTCCAGACTCTGCAAGAGAAAATCAAACCCATGCAGTTTGATGATGAAAATAACGAGGAAGTGGCTGCCGAACTGGCCCAGTATGCTCATAAACCTACCGATTATGAGGTAGAGGAATAATTAAACCAGTGCCAACGGATATGAAAACAAGAAAATTATTGACATTGGCAGCCGCAGCACTGCTCATGAGCAGTTGCGGACTGTATAAGAAATATGAACGTCCAGACATAAACACCAACGGATTGGTGCGCGACCCTGTATCGCTCACCGATACGTTGGCACTCACCGATACTGCTTCTTTCGGCAATCTGCCTTGGCGAGCAGTGTTCACCGACCCGCAGTTGCAGGGCATCATACAGCAGGGACTGGAACACAACACCGACTTGCTCAATGCTGCTCTCAGCGTGAAGATGGTGGAGTCGCAACTCAAAGTGGCAAAACTGGCCTTCGTGCCACAGTTCGTGTTCTCTCCCACGGGAACAATAGCTTCTCTCGACGGTGCCAAGGCCACTAAGTCGTATTCACTGCCGGTCACCGCTTCCTGGACGATTGACCTCTTTGGCAACCTGCTTTCTGTGAAGCGCAGTGCCCAGGTGGCCCTGCTGGCCGCCAAGGACTATCAGGTGGTGGTGCAGACACAGGTGGTGTGCAACATCGCCAATATGTACTACACCCTCCTCATGCTCGACCGACAGATGGAGATAGTAGAAGATATGATAGGACTGACCAAGGATACCTGGGATCTGATGAAGATGCAGATGGACTTGGGACGTGCTCGTAGTACTAGTGTGCAGAGCGCTGAGGCCAACTACTACAGCGTATGCGCACAGAAAGTTGACTTGCAGAGACAGATACGCGAGGTGGAGAATTCTCTCTCCCTGCTCATAGGCCAGCCGGCTCAGACTATCGCCCGCGGCAAACTGGAGGACCAGATGCTGCCCAGCGAGTTTAGCACAGGTGTTGGTATTCAACTCCTGGCCAATCGTGCCGATGTGCATGCCGCTGAGATGCAACTGGCACAGTGCTTCTACGATGTGCAGACGGCACGCAGCCGCTTCTATCCGTCTATCACCATCAGTGGCACAGGGGCTTTCACCAATAACAACGGTCTGGTAAACCCGGGCAAATGGTTGCTCTCTGCCGTTGGCTCGCTCGTACAGCCTATCTTTATGAATGGCCAACTCACTGCCGGACTGCGCGTGGCTGAATATAAATACGAGCAGGCTCTAAATACATGGCAGCAGAATGTGCTCAAGGCAGGTAGCGAGGTAAGCAATGCTCTCGTGCTTTACAACTCCTCAGCCGAGAAGAGCGAACTCGAGGCAAAGCAGATAGAGACGCTGGAGAAAAATGTGGAACACACCCGCATGCTCTTCAAGAGCAGTGGCAGCACATATATTGAGGTGATAACTGCCCAGCAGTCGCTGCTCAATGCGCAACTCTCCAAGGTAACCGACGATTTCTATAAGATGCAAGCCGTGGTAAGCCTGTACAGTGCCCTCGGCGGTGGTGGAAAATAATCAATAAACTTTAAAGATACTACTATGGCAAGCGAAATAAGTCCGAGAGCGGAAATCGACTCCAGAGCAAAAATCGGCAATAACTGCAAGATTTTCCCTTTCGTATATATAGAAGGTGACGTGGTAATAGGTGATGGCTGTCTCATCTTCCCCTTCGTCAGAATACTTAATGGCACCCGCATGGGTGAGCGCAACAAGATACATCAGGGCAGTGTGATTGGCGCACTGCCTCAGGATTTCAACTTCCGTGGCGAGAAGAGCGAACTCATCATTGGCAACAATAATATCATACGCGAGAATGTGGTGATAAACCGTGCCACCCACGCTGGCGGTCAGACCGTGCTGGGCAACGACAATGTGCTCATGGAGGGAGCTCATATCTCGCACGATACCAAGGTGGGTGACAACTGTGTCTTTGGTTACGGCACTAAGATTGCCGGAGACTGTGAGATAGACAAAGGTGCTATCTTCTCGTCGAGCGTGATAGCTAATGCTGGGGTGAGAGTGGGGCGCGGTTCCATGCTGCAGGCTGGTTCCACCTTCTCTAAGGATGTACCGCCCTACGTCATTGCAGGAGGAAGCCCCGTGACTTACAACGGCATCAATTCCACCATCCTAACCATGTATGGGGTGGATGAGAAAACTCAGAAACACCTGGCCAACGCTTACCGCCTGGTGTATCTTGGACAGTCGAGTATCATTGATGTCATAAATCAAATCAAGGAGCAGGTGCCCGACTCGCCCGAGGTGCAGACTGTCTTACACTTCCTGGCCGACACAAAGGGCCTGGTAGGTAAGTTGTAAGAAAACAATCGAGCCCCGCATCTTTCTTTGATGCGGGGCTCGATTGCTATATGGCGGCACGACAGCGTCTGTGCCGAGGCTGTTCATTATACCAAGTGTTTGATGAGGTCTTCGCGCTCGCCTGGCAGCATGTCTATCACAGGTATCTCTACCATGGTGTAGCAGCCGGGTTGCTGGCGCATGGCGGCACGAGCCACGTTCACCAGTACCTGACCCGTGAGTGCGGGGTTGTTGATGCTCATGTTGAACTCCATGCGCTGGTTCTGCGTCTGTCCGCTCACACCCTTGCGCACCAGATTCACGCCGTGTCCCATGTCACGCACGGCATCCACCGACTCCACGGCGAACACATGTGTCTCGTCGTTGGCGAAGTAGGGGTCGGCCTTGATGGCTGCCGTCACTGCTTCCAGCGAGGCACCATCCTCTAGTTCCACGTACACCATGCGGCGATGCAGTCCCTCGCCCTTGGGAATGGTCATCGAGAGTGCGTTCTTCACTCCCTCCTTGCTGCGCACGCATACGGAGTGACCCATCGACATGCCCGGGCCGAAGTTGGTGTATGACAGACCCTTGGGTGCCAGACTCTGCATCAGTGTGCGTACTATACTGTCGCTGCCCGGATCCCAGCCGGCGGCGATGACGGCCACCGCACCGCTCTCGCGGCAGATGGGCATCAGTGCGGCACGATAGTCTACTATATTGCCATGTATGTCAAAGCTGTCCACGGTATGTATGCCCAGAGGCAGTATGTCGCGTGCAAAAGCTTCGCAAGAACGGGTGGGGGTGGCCAGAATAGCCACGTCCACGTCTTTCAGCTCACGTATATTGCTCACCACATCATAGGCAGCCAGCTCTGCCGGTTTGTCCTCACCGCCCTTGCGGCGCACCACACCGGCAATCTCAAAATCCTCTGCGGCCTCCAGTGCCTGAATGGCATAGCGACCGATGTTGCCGTATCCCACTACGGCGGCTCTGATCTTTTTCATATTATTCCTGTTTGTATGTTAACTTTTTACCCGAATTTCACGTGCAAAGGTAATCGTTTCTTTTAATATCCGTGCAAATAGTTAAGAAAAAATATAAAATCGTGTAATTTTGATATTATACATCGGAATATTGCTAATTATTGTTTCTATCAGTTGCCTCTTGCTGGCTTATGGTCTTGTCTGTATCCTCAAATCCCCAGTCCTGCCTCAAACTGCATCTCCACGGCTTTCGTCTGTTGTATGCGTGAATGTGGTGCCACGTCGTGGGTTATCCAGATGTTACCGCCAATCACAGAATGGTGGCCGATGGTGATGCGGCCCAGGATGCTGGCGTTGGAATAGACTGTGACATAGTCCTCGATGATAGGATGGCGGGGGATGTTGAGCATATTCCCCTCAGCATCGTACTTGAAGTTCTTGGAACCGAGCGTTACTCCCTGATACAGCCTTACGTGGTTGCCGATGATGCAAGTCTCGCCAATGACTACTCCCGTGCCATGGTCGATGGAGAAATACTCACCAATCTGTGCACCCGGATGTATGTCGATGCCAGTCTTGGAATGTGCCTGTTCTGTGATGATACGTGGTATGACGGGGATGTGAAGCTCGTGCAACTTATGCGCAAAGCGGTAGTGTGTCATGGCGTTCATCACGGGATAGCAGAAGATGACCTCGCCATAGTTGCGTGCTGCAGGGTCGTTGTCAAACATAGCCTGCGCATCGGTATACAGCAACCGCTTTATCTCTGGCAATGCGTCAATAGCCTGTAGTGCCAGCTGCTCTGCCACCTCATACACCTGCCGCTTGGATGTGAATACCTTGCCGCTCTCCTCAAACTGCAGTCCGTGGGCTATCTGCTTCGTCAGCAACTGGAGCAGTTCTTCCATGTGCACGCCGATATAGTAGGAACGTATGGTCTCATCGCTCTGCCGCTTGTTGAAATAGTCGGGGAAAACGATTCTCTTCACCAGACTTACTATCTGTTTCACCTGTTCCACGGAGGGCAGGGGAG
>OMSQ01000120.1 GCA_900313805.1 uncultured Prevotella sp.
CGATGAGTTGCGCCCCCATGTGGATGCCCTTCTGGCCTCGTATGTGTTCCTGGGCAAGATAGACATGATACAAGCCAAGGCCGAGACAGCTCGCTCCATGCATGCCATAGAGCCCACCGTGAAGAGTGAGCCGCTGATAGACTGGCGCAGAGCCATTCATCCCCTGCTTCGCCGTTCATTAGAGAGTCAGGGCAAGCATGTGGTGCCTCTCGACATAGAACTAAGGCCAGAAAGCAGAATACTCGTCATCAGCGGTCCTAATGCCGGTGGCAAGTCGGTATGTCTGAAGACCGTAGGGCTGTTGCAGTACATGGTACAGTGCGGTCTCTCCGTTCCCATGAGCGAGCATAGCACCATGGGACTGTTTCGCCATCTGATGCTTGACATGGGTGACGAGCAGAGCATAGAGGACGACCTGAGCACCTACAGCAGTCATCTGACGAACATGAAGCAGATGATACGCCAGAGCAGCGACAGCACCCTGCTGTTGATAGATGAGTTTGGCACGGGCACCGAGCCCCAGATAGGCGGTGCCATAGCCGAGGCCGTGCTGCGTCAGTTTCATGCCCGCGGTTCTTGGGCTGTGATAACCACCCATTACCAGAACCTGAAGCACTTTGCCGACAGTCACGAAGGAGTGGTGAACGGTGCCATGCTGTACGACCGCCATGAGATGCGCCCCCTGTTCCAGTTGGAGACAGGCCGTCCTGGCAGTTCCTTTGCCATAGAGATAGCCCGCAAGACGGGACTGCCCGAAGAGGTGATACGCGATGCCTCGGAAATAGTGGGCAGCGACTACATACAGAGCGACAAGTACCTGCAGGACATAGTGCGCGACAAGCGCTATTGGGAGCATAAGCGCCAGGCCATACACCAGCAGGAGAAGCAGTTGGCCGACCGTATAGAGCACTATGAGCGCGTGGTGGGTGAGATAGAAGGCAACAGGAAAGAGATACTGCGCCGTGCGAAGGTTCAGGCCGAGGAGTTGCTGACCGAGAGCAACAAGAAGATAGAGAACACCATACGCGAGATACGCGAGCAGCAGGCAGAGAAGGAGCAGACGCGCCGTCTGCGCGAGGAGCTGAATGCCTATCGCGATGAGGTGAGCGAGGCAGACAACAAGGAGGCCGATGCCTTCATTGCCAAGAAGATAGCACAGATACAGGCCCGCAAGGAGCGCAAGGCCCGCCGCAAGCGCGAGAAGGAAGAGCAGCAGACCCAGGCTCCCACCCCGTCGGAAGCATCAAGGAAGACGGGGTCTGATGAGTTGCATGAGGGTGACACCGTTCGCATGCGAGGTCAACAGACCGTGGGCATCATCGAGAGCATCCAGGGCAAGACTGTCACCGCTGTCTTTGGCGGTCTGCGCACCCGTCTGCGTGCCGACCAGCTGGTGCGAGCCGAGCAGCCAAAGACAGTGGCGGTGCATGAGGTGCCTACGAGCAGAGTGACCCGCGACACCATAGACGAGCACAGCAAGGACTTCCGTCAGGAGATAGACGTGCGCGGCATGCGCGGAGACGAGGCCATAGACGCCGTGATGCACTATATAGACGATGCCGTGCTGATGAGCGTGGGCAGAGTGCGCATACTCCATGGCACAGGCAGCGGCATACTGCGCCAGTTGATACGCCAGTATCTGGGCACCGAGCCCAATGTGGTAAACTATCACGACGAGCACGTGCAGTTTGGCGGTGCCGGAATAACAGTAGTGGAACTAAGGTAACACACATAAATAACTTAAAAAAAGAGAGACATGAAACTAAGATCAATGGTATTAGTAATCGTGGCAGCATGCTCGCTGACCACAGTGGCACAGAGTGCAAGCGGCACCCTGCCAGTGATGTACATCAACACCGAGGGAGGCGCAGCCATAACCTCGAAAGAGACCTATCTGGATGCCACGTGCTACATAGACGCCCTGGGACTGGACGGCTATGAATCTATGGGCAATGCAAGCAGTCCGCTTGCGCTTAAAATAAAAGGTCGCGGCAACTACACCTGGACGGGATTTGAGAAGAAGCCCTACCGCCTGAAATTCTCCGAGAAGGTGTCGCCTGTAGGCATGAAGAAGAGCAAGCATTTTGCGCTGCTGGCCCATGCCGACGACAACCTGGGTTTTCTGCGCAACACCGTGGGTTTCGAGCTGAGCCGTCTGTTAGGTCTGGCATGGACCCCTGCTCAAGAGCCCGTGGAAGTGGTGCTCAACGGCAATTACATCGGCCTGTATATGCTGACCGAGAACATCAGAGTGGACAAGAACCGTGTGAACATAGTGGAGCAGGCCGACGAAGAGACGGATGCTGAGGCGGTGACCGGCGGTTGGCTGGTAGAGATAGACAACTACGACGAAGATGAGCAGGTGCGCATCACCGAGGGCAACGGAGAGTTGCTTCGCTTCACCTATAAATCTCCCGAGGTGTTGTCGGAAGTGCAACGCAGTTACCTGACCAACAGCGTGAAGGAAGCCAACACGGCTATCTATTCGAGTGACAAGAACAGCACCCACTGGGAGGAGCTTATAGACTTGGATGCCCTGGTGCGCTTCTATATAGTGCAGGAAGTGATGGACAATGCAGAGTCGTTTCACGGCAGCTGCTACCTGCATAAAGACCGTGGCGAGTCCACCAAGTGGGTGTTCGGTCCTGTATGGGACTTCGGCAACTCCTTCCATCGCGGCCACCACAAGTTCATCTATCAGGATCCGCCCTTTGGTCAGTCATGGATAGGTGAGATGGCCAAGTATCCCCGTTTCCAGAGCCGTGTAAAGGAGATTTGGCGTCCGTTTTACGGTCAAGAATACCTGACCATCTCCTCATATATAGACGCCTTTGCCGCCAAGATAAGTCAGGCTGCAGTGCGCGACGGTCAGCGCTGGCCCAATTACAGCAACTCCAATATGACGAGCAGAGTGTCCGACTTCAAGAACCATATAAAAAAGAAGACAGACTTTCTGAAAGAACAATGGGGCGA
>OMSQ01000041.1 GCA_900313805.1 uncultured Prevotella sp.
ATAACCACGAGTTAGCAGTATTCGCTGAGCTCTAACCAGCGGAGGCTCTTTTCGTCTAGCTCCTCGATGAGCTGGGGGAGACGCTTGCTCAGGCGGGTGATGGTGTCTACATCGGTGGTGCCGCTGCTCAGGGCGGCCTCTATCTCCTTGCGCTCGGCCTCGAGACGGTCGATGTCGGCGCTCAACTGCTCGTATTCACGCTTCTCTTTGTAGGTGGCCTTGCGGCGTGCGGGGGAGGGGGAGACATTGCGGTGGTCGGGACGCTCGTCCTGCGACTTCAACGGTTTTTCGCGGGCGGGCTCTGATTCGTCGCGCAGGGCGCTCCATTCGCGATACTGGGTGTAGTTGCCAGGGAAATCGTCGATGCGCCCCTCGCCATGGAAGACGAGCAGGTGGTCTACCACACGGTCCATGAAATAACGGTCGTGGCTGACCACGATGACGCAGCCGGGGAAGTCGCTGAGGTATTCCTCGAGTATCTGAAGGGTCTGGATGTCGAGGTCGTTGGTAGGCTCGTCGAGAACTAAAAAGTTGGGATTTTTCATAAGAACGGTGCAGAGGTAGAGCTTGCGCCGTTCGCCCCCGCTGAGCTTGTACACGTAGTTGTGCTGCTGCTCGGGGGTGAAGAGGAAATGCTGAAGGAGTTGCGAGGCGGTGAGGTGTTTGCCACCGCCCATGTCCACATAGTCAGCGATGTCGGTAATCACGTCTATCACCTTCTGGCTCTCGTCAAACTGCAGTCCCTCTTGTGAGAAATAGCCGAAGCGCACGGTGTCGCCGATGTCGAACCGTCCGCTGTCGGGAGTGAGCTGGCCAAGGAGGAGTTTGATGAAGGTAGACTTGCCCGTGCCGTTGTTACCCACGATGCCCATCTTCTCGTAGCGGGCGAAGTTATAGTAAAAATCTTTCAGCATGACGCGGTCGCCCCAACTCTTGCTCACGTACTGACATTCGAAGATCTTGCTGCCTATGTACACGTTGCGCGACTTCAGGCGTAGGGCGCGCTCTTCGAGGCGCTGCTTGGCCACGCGCTGCAGTTCGTAGAATGCCTCCTGGCGGTAGCGTGACTTATGGCCGCGGGCCTGGGGCATGCGACGCATCCACTCCAGTTCCCTGCGATACAGGTTGTTGGCGCGCGCCACTTCGGCACGCTGGGCCTCGATGCGCTCTTCGCGTTTCTCCAGGTAGTAGCGGTAGTTGCCGCGGTAAGTGTAGAGCCGCCGCTGGTCGAGTTCCACTATCACGTTGCATACGCGGTCGAGGAAGAAACGGTCGTGTGTGACCATGAGCAGGGTGCGGTTGCCGCGACTGAGATACTGCTCGAGCCACACGGTCATCTGCAGGTCGAGGTGGTTGGTGGGCTCGTCGAGTATCAGCAGGTCGGGTTCGGTGATGAGCACGTTGGCCAGTGCTACGCGCTTCTGCTGTCCGCCGCTCAGCTCGCCCATGGGCTGGGTGAGGTCGGGTATGTGCAGCTGGGTGAGCACCTGTTTGGCCCTGAGCACGCGTTCTGCCTCGCCATGGTGGTTGAAGCAGGCGTCGAGCACGCTGTCGGATGGGTCGAAGTGTGGCGTCTGCTCCAGATAGCCTATGCGCAGGTCGGTGCGGGCGATGATCTGTCCGCTGTCGTAGCCCTCGCGCCCTGTAATGATGGAGAGGAGGGTGGACTTGCCGGTGCCGTTCTTGGCTATCAGACCGATGCGCTGTCCGGCGGCAATGGAGAGGTTGAGGTCTTCGAAGAGCAGTTGGGCACCGAAGCTCTTCGTCAGGTTCTGTATGTCGAGATAGGGTGTCACGGTGCCAGTTGCTTGTTGATGCTGTCAATATATTCGAGCAGTTCCTCGCGCCCCTCACGACTCTCGCTGCTGGTGACGAAGTGGGGCGGCAGTTCCTCCCAGCGGTCGGTCATGGCCTGCAGCCAGGCATCGACATTGGTCTGGCGCTGCATGCGGCCAAGTTTGTCGCTCTTGGTGAAGACGATGGCGAAGGGGATGCCGCTCTCGCCCAGCCAGTCGATGAACTCGCGGTCGACGGCCTGCTGGGCGTGGCGGATGTCGATGAGCACGAACACGCACACTAGTTGCTGACGCTTCAGGATGTAACCGCGTATCATCTGGTCCAGTTTCTGCTGCATGGTCTTCGAACGCTTGGCGTAGCCGTAGCCGGGCAGGTCTACCAGATACCACTCGTCGTTGATGAGGAAGTGGTTGATGAGCAGGGTCTTGCCGGGGGTGGCAGAGGTCTTGGCTAGGCCCTTGTGGCGGCATAGCATGTTTATCAAACTCGATTTGCCCACGTTGCTACGGCCGATGAAGGCGTATTCGGCGCGGGTGTCCTTCGGGCATTGGTATTCCGTGGGACTGCTGATCACGTAAACTGCTTTCTTGATTTCCATAACGTAGTGAAAAGTGCTGACAGGTACTTTCTGTATCTGCAAAAGTACTATTATGCTGGCGAAATACCAAACTTTTCTGTTCAAAAAGCGGAGGGGCCGACAATAATTCGTTCTTTTTCTTTCGTATGTCGGTGCGATTGTGTACCTTTGCATGATGAACTATGCGGTAATAGCGGCCGGTATGGGCAGCAGACTCACTGCCGAGGGGGTGCACACGCCCAAGGCGCTGGTTGAGGTGGGAGGAATATCTCTCATTGACAGGTTGATAGCCATCTTTTGCGACCAGAAGGCTGAGACGGTGACCGTCGTCTGCCGCACGGATGCCGACAGACTCATAGAGCATCTGGATGACATCCGCCGCAATGGTCTGCTCGGTCGCAGCGTGCCTCTGCAGGTGGTGCAGCAGTGCACCGAGAGCAGTATGCACAGTCTGTGGGCCATGAGGGACCAGATAAGCGGCGCACCCTGCTGTGTGACTACCGTCGACACCCTGTTCCGCCCGGCAAGCTTCGCCCGTTATGTGCAGGCCTTCGAGAGCACGGTGCAGAGGGGCGGATGTGATGCGATGATGGGTGTGACCACTCTGGTGGACGATGAGCGGCCGCTGTATGTGCATGCCGATGAGCAGGACAGGATTCTGGCATTTCGCGATGCCGACAGTCCGGCACGCTATGTCTCGGCTGGCATATATGCGCTCACTCCCGCCTGTTGGCCGGTGCTGCGGCGATGTGTGGCAGCGGGCATGCAGCGGATGAGGCGCTTTCAGCAGGCTCTGGTGGACAGCGGACTCGCTCTCAGGGCGCACGACATGGGCGAGGTGTGGGACATAGACCACGCCGCCGACATACTGAAGGCGGAGCATTGGTTGAGTGAGGACGAAAATGTAATAAAGGAGGACTGCAGATGAGGGTGGCTGCCATCATGCGCGATGAGCGCTACTCTCTGGGCAGTGCCGACAACGACCGCCGGATTCTGAAGGCGGCTGTCGAGGCTCTCAGAAGTCTGCTCCGCGCTTCGGCTAAACCAGCTGACGATACGGTTCTCGTTTCGGAGCCGACTGACGATGCGGACTTCGTTTCGGAATCAGCTGACGGCACGGACCTCGTGGAAGTGGATGTGATGGCTGAGGGGGCGTTGGATGTCCGTAAACCAGAGACCGACATCATTCTCTCCATGGCGCGCTCTCCAAAGGCACTTGCGGTGCTGAGCGAATGTAAAAAGGATGGCGCAACGGTGCTGAACAGTCCCTTGGCGGTGGAAAACTGTAGCCGCGCCAGACTATACCAGTTGATGAGCGAACACCAATTCCTGATGCCCGCTACATATCTTGACGGAATAAACTGCCCCTCTGATGCCAATGACTCACAATGCTCTGGAGCATACTGGATAAAAAGGGCTGACGACTCTCCGCAAGGGGGCGACGACGTGATGTTTGCTGCCGATAGTGCCCAACTTGCCTTAGCTCGCGAGCGGATGAAACAAAATGGAACCGCCCGATGGATAGTGCAGCAGCATATACCTGGCGACCTGGTGAAATACTACGGAGTGAGAGGACGGATGTTCCGCATTTTCTATCCCACTGACGACGGCGAGGGCCGCATGGGGCACGAACGGCACAACGGACCGGCACGCCACTACGCCTTCGATACCGACAAACTGAAGACGGAGGCAGAGAGACTGGCTGCTCTCACAGGCACGGTGATATACGGCGGCGACGCCATCATCACGGAAGACGGGCGGATATACATGATAGACTTCAATGACTGGCCGTCATTCTCCAGGTGCAGGGCAGAAGCAGCACAGGCCATAGCCCAGGCCGCCATAGCCCAGATGCCCCGCCCCTGTGGAGAATCTCCCGGAAAACCCGGAACCCCCGGATAATTCGGATAACCCCGGAAATTTCCGGAAAAAAGAAAAAACAAATGACAGATATACACCATACAGACAACCAGACTTTCAGTGAGATACTACGCGCCACGATGAAGTCGAAGGATACTGAGGAGTGGATCGATGTGTACTTCACACGACCCATCGGACTCTTCTTCGCACTGATTTGGCGGCGGTTGGGCGTGCACCCCAATGCCATCACCGTGCTCTCCATCTTCCTGGGACTGGCTGCTGCCGTGATGTTCTACTTTGAAGATATTTGGCACAATGTGGCAGGCATACTGCTGCTGATGACTGCCAACTTCTGCGACTCCACCGACGGGCAACTGGCTCGGTTGACGGGCAAGACCTCGCTCGTGGGACGACTGCTCGACGGACTGGCTGGCGACGTGTGGTTTGCTGCCATCTACGTGGCTCTCTGCCTGCGACTGATGCCGCAACTCATGCCTGGCACCGACATACACTGGGGGCTGGGCATCTGGGCGCTGGCCTTCGTGGCAGGCATCATCTGCCACAGTCCGCAGGCCTCGCTGGCCGACTACTACCGTCAGGTGCACCTGCTGTTCCTGAAAGGCCGAAAGGGGAGCGAACTGGACCACTCGGAGCAGCAACAGGCCATATATGAGGCGCTGCCGAAGAAGGGCGCCACGCTGGAACGACTCTTCCACCGCAATTATGCCAACTACTGTCGCAGTCAGGAGCGGCGTACTCCGGCCTTCCAAAAACTCATGGCATACATCAACCGACACTACGGTGGGGTGGACCAGATGCCGCAGCAGAGGCGACAGTGGTTCGTGGAGCAGAGCAGGCCGCTGATGAAGTACACCAACATACTCTCGTTCAACGTGCGCGCCATCTGCCTCTATGTCACCTGTCTGCTGCACTGTCCGTGGGTGTATTTCTTGTTTGAGATAACTGTGCTGATGTGCCTGTACATCTACATGCACAGGCGGCACGAGGATATATGCAAGACACTGCTGGATGAGTTGCAGGACGACGAGGGCGAGGTGGCTGTGGTGATGGACTACGGTGCCACGCTCGACACCGGCGGGCAGCACTGGGCGCGCATGATGTGGCACGCATACCAGCAGCACGTGACATCGCTCACCTGGCAGCAGTTTCAGACCGTCTATGTGCAGGCGGAACGGGCCATCGACTACAGCGGGGCGATAAAGAGTCACCACACTTTCCGACAGACTCTGGCTCTGCGCATCGATGAGCAGTGCCGCATCATGGCAGCGGAGCAACTGATGGACGACAGCCTGAGGAAAACAGTGGCGGAAGCGGTGACCGACAGTCTCTATGCCCAGGCTCTGGAGCACACACGACGCAGTGCCGAGGTGATCAGGGAATTGAAAACACGCTGCCGACTGGCGCTGGTGAGCAATTTCTACGGCAATCTGGAGGTGGTGCTCGCTGAGATGGGGCTCGACGGAATCTTCGACACCGTGGTGGAGTCGGCAAAGGTGGGTATACGCAAACCCGACAGGCGACTGTGGCAGACGGCCATGGACCGGTTGCAGGTGAAGGCGGCACAGACATGGGTGGTGGGCGACAGCCTGGACAAAGACATAGCACCCGCACAAGCGTTGCACTGCCACACGGTGTGGATGAAGGGTGAAGGATGGAACGACGACGATGGTAAGCACGACGGGGTGACACCCGATCACACCATTACCGACATACGCGAACTGCTGCACCTGATACCTGTGAAGAAAGAGCGGGCGGCGGCAGACGAGAAACAAATTGACGTAGCAAATAATTGACTATACATGGAAATGAAACACAAAAACATATCGCCCGCAGAGGGCAAGTTGGGAATCATGATTGTGGGCTGCGGTGCCGTGGCCACCACGTTCATGACGGGAGTGCTCATGGCTCGCAAGGGTTTGGCACGCCCCGTAGGCTCAATGACTCAATTTGACAAGATACGCGTGAGCGACGGACAGACTAATCGCTATCTGCACTACGGCGACATAGTGCCTCTGGCATCGCTTTCCGACATTGTCTTTGCCACATGGGATGTGTATCCGCAAAACGCCTTCCAGGCTGCAATGTATGCCGAGGTGCTCAAGGAGAAGGACATAATGCCCGTGCGGGAGGAACTGGAGCAGATACGACCCATGAAGGCTGCCTTCGACCGCAACTATGCCAAACGACTGGATGGCGACAATGTGATGCAGTGTGCCAACCGATGGGAGATGGTGGAACAGTTGCGCGACGACATTCGCAGGTTTAAAGCCGAGTCGGGCGTCAGTCGCATAGTGGTGATATGGGCTGCATCTACCGAGATATACGTGCCTTACTACGAACCGGTGCACGGTTCGATAGAAGCTCTGGAACAGGCCATGCGTCAGGACGACCGCGAGCATGTGGCTCCATCTATGTGCTACGCCTACGCCGCTCTCTCAGAGGGAGCACCCTTCGTCATGGGAGCGCCAAACACTACAGTGGACATACCTGCTATGTGGCAGTTGGCCGAGCGTCACCATATCCCCATAGCAGGCAAGGACTTCAAGACAGGACAGACTCTGGTGAAGAGCGGGTTTGCACCCATCATCTCCACACGCTGCCTGGGACTGAACGGGTGGTTCTCGACTAATATACTGGGCAATCGCGACGGACTGGTGCTTGATGAGCCCGACAACTTCCGCACGAAGGAGGTGAGCAAGCTGTCGACTCTGGAGTCGATACTCTCTGCAGATAACCAGCCTGAACTGTACAAAGACTACTACCACAAGGTGCGCATCAACTATTATCCGCCGCGTAACGACAACAAGGAGAGCTGGGACAACATCGATATCTTCGGATGGATGGACTATCCCATGCAGGTGAAAATCAACTTCCTCTGCCGTGATTCCATTCTCGCTGCACCGCTGCTGCTCGACCTCTGCCTGCTTATCGATGCGGCTGCCAGAGACGGACGATGGGGTATACAGCGCTTCCTGAGCTTCTTCATGAAGAGTCCGATGCACGATTTCACCAAACAAGAAAAACCTGTCAATAATCTGTACCAACAGTATGTATTATTAAAAAATGCCATTAGAGTAATGGGAGGTTTTGCCGCTGATGAAACAATTGATTAAATACAATCTTATACTGTTAGTGATGTGGTGCCTGCACGCCGTGAATGTGCAGGCCCAGATTTATGGAGTGGCGATAGATGCTACTACCGGCGACACGATAGAATACCCAAACGCCCAGTATCGCGGGCACAAGGTGTCGACTTCGGGCACCAAGAACGGTAAGTTTGCCATCGTCAGACACAACGGATGGTATCTCAGCGTGAGTGCTGTGGGATACAAGACTGAGAAGGTGCTTATAAATGAAAAGACACCCGATCAGGTGGTGTTCAGTTTGGCTCCGGATGTGAGGAGTCTCGACGAGGTGGTGGTGCGCTCGAAACGCCGTTCTAAGTACAGCCGCAAGAACAACCCCGCCGTGGAACTGATGAAGAGGGTGATAGAGGCAAAGAAACGCACCGATCTGGCCAATCACGACTTCTATAAATACAACAAATACCAGAAGATAACTCTGGCTGTGAACGATATCAGTCCAGACGAGATACTGGAAGCACAGAAAAAAGGCAAGCAGTGGTATGTGAACCAGATAGAGACTTGCAAGTACACTAATAAACTCATCCTGCCTATCTCGGTGGACGAGACGGTGTCGGAACACCTCTATAGAAAGGACCCCAAAGACGAGCGCGACATCATCAAGGGACAGAAGACTCAGGGTGTGAACCAGCTCATCGAGACGGGTGATGTGCTGAATGCCATGCTCAAGGATGTGTTTTCCGATGTGGACATCTATGATGACCAGGTGAAACTACTGCAACACCGCTTCACCAGTCCCATCAGCAAGGATGCCGTCAGTTTCTACAGATTCTATATCGAAGACACTTTGTACATCGGGCAAGACCAGTGCATACACCTGCAGTTTGCACCAAACAACATGCAGGACTTCGGATTCCGTGGCGAACTGGATATCATCAATGACAGCACGCTGCATGTGAAGCGCTGCTCGCTCACAGTGCCTCCCACCGGGGCCGTCAATTTTGTAGAGGGACTGAAGATAGAACAGGAATACACTCGTCTGGACAACGGCGACTGGGTGCTGACGGTGGATGACATGGTGGCGGAGATGTCGCTGCTCGACATACTCACCAAGGCACTTGTGATACGGACCACACGACTGAGCGACTACGATTTTGACGAGATACCCAACCAAGCTTTCAAGGGCAAGGCCAAGACACGCTATGATGCCGATGCACGCATACGCAACGATGAATTCTGGACACAGCACCGAAGTGTGGAACTCTCGAAGAGTGAGTCGACGATGGACAACTTCATCAGCGACATAGAGCAGACGAAAGGATTCAAATACCTGCTCTTAGGCATAAAGGCCCTGGTGGAGAACTTCGTGGAGACTGGCAAAAAAGGAAGGAGTAAATTCGACATAGGTCCCATCAATACTATCATTTCAAACAACTTCGTCGACGGACTGCGCTTCCGTGCCAGCGGACAGACTACGGCGGCACTGTCGCCGCACTGGTACTGGAAAGGCTATTATGCTTACGGTACCAAGAGTCATAAAAGCTATTATAGCAGTGCCGTCACCTATTCGTTTAACAAGAAGGAATACCGCCCCACGGAGTTCCCGATGCGCACTCTCACCTTTACCACCAGTTACGACGTGATGTCGCCGTCGGACAAGTTTATGTCTACCGACAAGGATAACGTGTTTACGGGCATCAGGTGGCACAAGGTTGATCAGATGTATTTCTATAACCGACAGGAACTGCGCTTCGACTATGAGACAGACAACGGACTGGCCCTCGCTGCAAGCATGAAGGCAGAGAGCAATGAACCCACAGGAGAACTGCAGTTTGCCAGACTCTCCGATGGCGCACCGATAAAAAAGATTCGAACCACCGAACTGATGCTCGGCGTGCGCTTTACTCCTGGCCGTCAGTATATCAACACGAAGAATCACCGCGTGCCTGTAAATCTCGATGCACCGGAGTTCTCATTCAACCACACCTTCGGTTTCAATCACTTCCTGGGTGGAGAGTATAACTACAACTACACTGAGATAGGACTCTACAAGCGCTTGTGGATGAAGAGCTGGGGTAGGGTGGACATATATGCCAAGGCCGGGGCACAGTGGAACAAGGTGCCATTCCCCCTGCTCATCATGCCGCCTGCCGACCTTTCGTATATCTTCGACGAGGCGAACTTCTCGCTGATGAAGAACATGGAGTTCCTCAATGACCGCTATGCCACACTTTATGTGACATGGGACATACATGGCAAGATATTCAATCGCATACCGCTCATCAAGAAACTGAAATGGCGCGAACTGATAGGCATAAAGTGTATGTGGGGTACGCTCACCGACAAGAACAATCCTTTCCTGGAGGAGAATGCCAGAGATGCCATGCTCTTTGAGATGCCCGAAGGTGTGCATACTCTGGAGCGAGACAGACCATATGTGGAACTGGCCATAGGTGTGAACAACATACTGAAATTCTTCAAGGTGCTCTATGTACGCCGATTGTCATATAATGAGATACCAGGCACTAAGAAGCACGGTGTGCGCTTTGGATTCAATCTCACATTCTGACCTTGTGCGGATGCGTTACATATAAGTATTAAGGAAAATGGATATAATCATTGCCGACAGGCAGGATATCACCCGCATAGGACTGACCTGTGTGCTTGAGAGAATGGGGCAGGGCAGTGTGAAAAAGGCTGCCAGCAAGCACGAGATAGTGGACATGCTCAGTGAGCAGCCACAGGCCGCCGTGTTCGTAGACTATTCGCTCATCGACATACAGGATATCGACGAACTGCTGATACTCTCGCTACGCTTCACCCAGACTCACTGGGTGCTGTGGTGCGAAGAACTCACTACCGACTTCCTCAGGCGGCTCATCTCTTCTTCGTCGAATATCGGAGTGCTGTTCAAGGACTGCGACCTGTATGAGATAGAGCAGTGCATCACCGCCACGCTCTTGCGACAGAGGTTCATCTGTCAGCGCACGGCAGAACTGCTGTTGGCCACAGACCCGCAGCCGGCAGAGACAGTCCTGCTCACACCCACCGAGACTGAGATACTCAAGGACATAGCCTGGGGAATGACCACGCGGGAGATAGCAGAGCGACGCTTCTCGTCCTTCCACACTGTAAACACCCACCGCAAGAACATATTCCGCAAGTTGGGCGTGAACAATGTGCACGAGGCCACACGCTATGCACTGCGTGCCGGACTAATCGATGCGGCGGAATACTATATCTGAGTGGCCGTTGTAACTGATATAAACGCTGTGAGGGAGATGTTTCGCAACATCTCCCTCACTATTTCTAACTAACTTAAAATTCTTTTAGTTCAATGTATGTCAACGATTCCCATCGTTAGGACATACACCCAATTTTTTATGCAAAAAATACAAAAAAAATTGAAAATGGATATTATTACATTCAGACTTTTCTTCTTATCATAACCGCCTTAGCTGCACTGTGAAATGCCGCATCAGCGGTGCCTCCCATTCTATGGCAACACCGCGAGTGATTTGTTCACGGCGGTCGTACACATTCTTCAGTGCTGCTGCCACCACTGCCAAGTGGTTGTCGGTATACACGCGGCGCGGTATGGCCAGTCGCAGCATGTCAAGTCCGCCGAAGCGGTTTTCGTGAGTCTCAGGGTCACGGTCGGCCAGCATGTAACCTATTTCGCAGGCACGTATGCCAGCCTCCAAATACAGTTCGCAGGTCAGTGTCTGTGCAGGAAACTCCTCTTTGGGCACGTGCGTGAGCACACGGTCGGCATCCACGAAGATGGCATGGCCGCCGGCAGGGCGCTGGTAGGGTATACCATATTCATCGAGCATGGCAGCCAGTCGCTGCACCTGGCGTATGCGGGTGTCGAGCATGTCAAACTCAGTATTTTCATCCAGCCCCACGGCTATGGCGTTCATGTCGCGCCCGTTCAGTCCGCCGTATGTCACATATCCTTCAAAGGGTATGCAGAAGAGTTTTGCACCCTCGTACCATTCCTTCCGTCTGGTGGCGATAAAACCGCCCATGTTCACTATCGCATCCTTCTTGGCCGACATGGTGGCGGCATCGGCATCGCGATACATCTCCAGCACTATCTCCTTGATGCTCTTGTCAGCGAATCCGGGTTCGCGCATCTTTATGAAGTAGGCATTCTCGGCAAAGCGGGCGCTGTCCATCACCACGGGTACATCGTAGCGGTGACAGAGTTCGCATGTGGCGTGTATGTTGGCCATGCTCACGGGTTGTCCGCCCACGGTATTGTTGGTCACGGTGAGCACCATGAATGGTACTCGGCCCTTGTTCTCGCTGAGCACCTTTTCCAGTTTTTCCAGCGACACATTACCCTTGAAGGGCACTTCTTTCTGAGTGTCCTTGGCATCATCGGTAGTCACGTCTATGGCATGAGCCTTTCGTCCCTCAATATGGCCTTTGGTGGTGTCGAAGTGTGCATTGCCTGGCACTACGTCGCCCTCTTTCACCAGCAGCGAGAAGAGCACATTCTCCGCAGCGCGTCCCTGGTGGGTGGGCATCACATAGTCCATACCCATAATGCGGCGCACCGTACTCTCCAGTTTGAAGAATGAAGTGGCACCAGCATAGCTCTCATCGCCCAGCATCATCGCCGACCACTGACGGTCGCTCATGGCACCGGTGCCCGAGTCGGTGAGCAGGTCAATATACACCTGTTCCGCCTTTAGTTGAAAAACATTATAGTGAGCCTCGCGCAACCACAGCTCACGCTCCTCGCGTGTACTCATGCGCAATGGTTCCACCATCTTTATTTTCCATGATTCTGCGAATGGCAATTCCATAGTTTTCCTATTTAAGGTAAAGAGTCAAAGGTTGGGCTTAGCCCCTTTTCTCAAAATGTATCTTAGTGTCTTCCAAGTTCGGCTGCAAAAATATCAAAAAAACTAATTCCACCAAAATAAAATGCAGAAAATATTCATTTTTTGCCTTTTTTTGTCGTTATATACCCATTATTTCAACATATTTTGTAAATTTGCGGTCAATGAACAAGCCTTTGGCAGAGAGAATGCGCCCCACCACGCTAGACGACTATGTTGGTCAGCAGCATCTGGTGGGTCCTGGAGCCGTAATCAGAAAGATGATAGACTCCGGACGCATTGCCTCGTTCATACTCTGGGGACCTCCTGGAGTGGGCAAGACCACTCTGGCACATATCATAGCCAGTCAGCTGAAGGCTCCGTTCTTCACGCTCAGTGCCGTAACCTCAGGGGTGAAGGATGTGCGCGATGTGATAGAGCGTGCCAAGAGCAGTCGCTTTTTTGATTCACCTTCGCCCATACTCTTCATCGACGAGATTCATCGTTTCTCCAAAAACCAGCAAGACTCCCTGTTGGGTGCTGTGGAGCGTGGCACCGTCACACTCATCGGCGCCACCACCGAGAACCCCTCGTTTGAGGTGATACGCCCACTGCTATCGCGCTGCCAGTTGTATGTATTGAAACCGCTTGAGGTAGACGACCTGCTTTCGCTCCTACACCGTGCGCTCACCACAGACGTGGTGCTCAGAGAGAAGCATGTGGAGTTGAAGGAAACAGGAGCCATGTTGCGCTTCTCTGGCGGCGACGCCCGTAAACTGCTCAATATACTGGAACAGGTGGTCGATTCAGCAGACACCGACTCGATAGCCGTTACTGACCACATGGTGGAGCAGTGCTTGCAGCAGAATCCATTGGCATACGACAAGGACGGTGAGATGCACTATGACATCATCTCCGCCTTTATCAAGAGTATCCGAGGGTCTGACCCCGATGCCGCCCTCTACTGGATGGCGCGCATGATAGAGGGAGGCGAGGACCCGCAGTTTATAGCCCGCCGACTGGTGATCAGTGCTTCCGAGGATGTGGGTTTGGCCAACCCCAATGCCCTGCTCCTGGCCAATGCCGCCTTTGATGCCGTGATGAAGGTGGGATGGCCTGAGGCACGAATACCATTGGCCGAGGCTGCAGTATACCTGGCAACATCGCCCAAGAGCAACAGCGCCTATCTGGGCATCGATGCCGCACTCTCACAGGTGCGTGCAACTGGCAATCTGCCTGTGCCACTACATCTGCGTAATGCACCCACCTCGCTCATGCGCTCACTGGGCTATTCAGATGGTTACAAATACTCACACGACTACCCTGGCCACTTCGTGCAGCAGCAGTACCTGCCTGATGCGCTTCAGAGCGCACGCCTCTGGCACCCGCAGCACTATCCATCCGAAGAACGACTCTATCAGCAGATGATAAACCTATGGGGCGACAGGTTCAAAGATTAAGTACACATTATTAAAATAAAAGAATATGAAGAAACTAATTCTGTCAATGGCCATGATGGTATGCAGCATATCATCATTCGCGCAGTTCAGCAGCGGTGGCTTCCACCTCGATGAAGAACATGTCTACTACGGTGTGCGCTTCGGACTCACCGCCTCACACATCAGTGGCGACGGTTCGCTGAAATGCGCCGACTCCAAGGTTGGTATGACACTGGGTGGCGTCATCGGACTCCGTCTCACCTCAAACGCACCCGTCTTCCTGGAAAGTGGACTCTACTATACCGAGCGTGGCGGCAAGAAAGGTGATCTGAAAGTGGGTCTCAACTATCTGGAGATACCTGTGCTGGTAAAATACGGTATACGTGCGGCCGACAAGTTCACGGTCATACCCTTCGTAGGCCCTTATTTCTCTATGGCCATCAGCGGCAGGGAGAAAGAGCCGGGAGTGACCAGCTTCAGCAGTTTCACAGAAGACCACTACCGTCATCCTGACATGGGTTTCAAACTCGGTTGCGGTGTGGAGTACGACAACCTGTACCTGGAACTGGGCTATCAGATAGGTGTGGCCGACATCAGCGATGACGACCGTCAGGTATGCCACGGCAATGCCTTCATAGCCAACTTAGGTGTCAATTTCTGATACATGCAGGCCATCACAGGCGAATTGAAAGAGAAGTGGGACAAGAGCCTTCGGGGCATCCTGTCCCACTTCATCAGCATCTGTCAGGAGCAGCACCTCACCTATTACTTGGCCTACGGTTCTGCCCTCGGAGCCCTGCGTCATGGCGGCATCATACCGTGGGATGACGACATAGATGTGGTGATGCCAAGGCCCGACTACAACCGACTGATAGACTATTGCCTGTCACATCCGCATGAGCAATACAGACTACTTCGCCCAGAGGATGATGTAAATTATTTTGTACCATTTATAAAACTCATAGACAGTCACACACAACTGCGTGAACACGACCGTAGTCGCATCACCATTGGCATATTTTTGGATATCTTCCCTATCGACGGCGGACCCGATAACAAAGAGGAATATCAGCAGCTGAAGACCAGTTTAGTGCATCGTCATTACTATATGTTTCACGATGCATCCTACAACCTTGGTCTGGCTCATGCCTGCAAGATGCTCATGCGTGGTAAAGTAAAGTTTTTTCTTCGCGCATTAGCCATTGCCGTCAATCGTCGTTGGTGTCGCGACCATGCCTATCGCAAGATACATGCCATGTCAGAGCGATTTCCATACGAGAGCAGCCGTTACATCTGCAATTGGAACCTTTTTGCTGTTATCCCCGAGCATATCCCTCGCGATGTTTATGGTGAAGGTCGCACAGTACAGTTTGAGGGTATTGAGGTAGTAGTGCCATCCCGTTGCGAGGAATATTTAGA
>OMSQ01000037.1 GCA_900313805.1 uncultured Prevotella sp.
CTTAGTGAGTTGTCCCTCCTTGTCGAGTTCCACAGAGGCGCCGCGTCCGAAGTAGTACTGTTGGTTGTCGCACTGAGCGTCTTTTGCCTCTTCTTTGAAAGCCTTCAGCACTTTTATACCCATTTTGTCGAGGAGTGACTGTGGCACAGAGTCCCATTCTGCATCCAGCAGAGTCAGCATGTCTTCTGGAGTTATAGCGGCAGCAGCAGTATTTTCCACTTTCTCTTCCGGTTTCTGTGCATTGTCAGTTTTAGCCTTACATGCAATCAGAGAGATACTTGCCAGTGCGAACACTGTCATAGATAAAAGATACTTTTTCATAATTGTAAATTGTTTAGTTATGAATTATTGTTTTGATGAATATTAATACAGTCAAATGATAGTAAAACATAATATTTCGTTATGTGTTTGCAAATATAGATAAAATTCGGAAATTAAAAGCGAGTCGAGATAAAAATGTAATAAATTGCCCCAAATTGGGCTTTTATTGGTGTTTGTCGGGCCCGACCTCCTATGTAGATAACAGAAAAAAATCAGCCGCATAAGGGAAATTTTACCCCTTTGCGACTGAATTTCCATTATCCCGAAAACGCTATAAAAATGTGTTGTGTCAGTTCCACAAGTTGCCCCACTTAAGTGTGGGCTCGTCATCGTAATATTCATCGTCGCTGCTATCGAAGAGTGACGTATTATTACCTTCGGCTTCACCTTCGCCGTCATCTATACCTTTTTCGACCGAAACGCCTACGAGGTTTTCAACGTCAAGCAGATGGGCGGCTTTAACTTCGATTATTTCCGTGTTTGGAACTTGATATATCTTCTTTTCCATTGTAATCCTAATATTTTATTATTAACGAATAATTACCTTTACTGCACTGCCATCCTTACGGCGGATGATATTGAGACCCTTCTGCAGTTCTGAGTGCTGTCTGCCCTGAGCATCGTATATGGTGCGTGCCTCACTCACCTCCTTGCGCAGGTCGGATGCCTCAAAAGCATTGATTATCTCATCAGTCACGTCGCCGCTGCCAAGCAACTCAAACGGCATGATGTTACTGCCGCTGCTCGTTGACGGTTCCATGGTCCATTCGCCATGGAAGGTGACACGGTGTGGGTTCATCTTAACAGTACCCATGGCCTTGAGGAACTTGTCGCCGGATATATAGAACGTACCGTTGTTATAGGCATCGATGGTTTCTGTGATGTAATAGCCTTTTGTAGCCCAGTCGGTCATGCCCGAGCCCGTCTGATAGGGTTCGCCGCCCTCTGCTGCGCTGGTGGTATGTGTGGCATATACTGTTATGCCATTGGTAGCATCTGCCATGTTGAAGTTGACAGTTGTGGCGCTTGTATCTTTCTTCTTGTAGAAGAACGGGGTATGTGCCGGCACTGAGGATGTTTCTGCGAAATACATCGCATCGGTCAGTTCGTGGTGGAGGGTATATGCCTGCACTTCGTCGTTTGATTCAAAAGCGTAAGGCAGTATCGTGGTACCGTATTTTGTAGTGGCGTTCATCGAGCGGGAGTATTTTGCTTCGTATGCCTGGAAATTGCGAGGGAATTCTATATCTACCTTGTCTTCCGAGTAATACTCCGGGCACCACAGGTCGGTTTCATCGCCATTCTTCGAATATACTACATTGCGGACATTCGTCACGTTTTGACTGCCGTGAGGGAGGTAGATTACGGTAGTTTGGGGAACGTTATTAAACATGGCACTTGATCTGTTTACTTCGGTTATCGCATCGGTATCGTCACTGTCGAAGAAATCGATATAGCGGAGTTTGGAGCAGAATCTAAACATATTTGTTTTGTAGGATGAACTTGCTATACTAAAATCTGGTCCAAAGGTTACACTTGTCAAGTTACCACAAAATGCAATCATTTCTCGCATATCATAAACGTTTGCCGTATTAAAACTGCTGAGGTCGAGAGTGGTGAGTCCGGGGCAAGAAGAAAACATCTCACACATATTTGTCACATTTTGCGTATTGAAATTGCTGACGTCAAGACTGGTAAGACTGCTGCAATCATAAAACATATTCTCCATATCTTCCACTTTCTCAGTATTGAAACTGCTTAGGTCAAGACTGGTCAGGCTGCTGCAACCATTAAACATTCTAAACATATATGTCACGTTTTCAGTATTGAAATTGCTGACGTCAAGAGTGGTAAGACTGCCACAACGATAAAACATACCACCCATACCTATGACTTTGGCTGTATTGAAATTACTGAGGTCAAGACTGGTAAGACTGCTGCAATAGCCAAACATATCGGTCATACTTGTCACATTCTGCGTATTGAAACTGCTGACATCAAGAGTGGTAAGACTGCCACAACAATAAAACATTCTGTACATATTTCTCACCTTTCCTGTATTGAAATTACTAATGTCAAGAGTCGTAAGTCTGCCGCAACCTTCAAACATGTCGGTCATATTTGTCACATTCTGCGTATTGAAATTGCTAAGGTCAAGAGTGGTAAGTTTTTCACAATCACGAAACATTTGGTACATAGTCGTGACTTTTGACGTATTGAAACTGCTGACATCAAGACTGGTAAGACTGCTGCAACCATAAAACATATTCTCCATATCTTCCACTTTCTCAGTATTGAAACTGCTTAGGTCAAGACTGGTAAGACTGCTGCAACCTTCAAACATGGATCTTATTCTTGTTACTTTTGCAGTATTGAAATGAGTAAGGTCAAGACTGGCCAATTTGCTGCAATCTCTAAACATGCTACCCATGTATGCCACGTTTTCAGTATTCAGATACTCAATACCTTCAATCTCAGTCAAATTAGAACAATTACTAAACCAATCTTGACATGATGTGGGGCGAGCAGAGGCAAATGAAGGTTCGAAAACCACTTTTGTAACGAGTTTTTTAATTCCATTAGGCCAAGGATACATTGACCAATCTGGACTACCCATTCCCGTATTATCCGTATTATAATAATCGGTATTCAGAGTTCCTGTCGGTGTGCCATATTTGAAGGTCAGGGTGCCGGTGGAACTATCGAAAACGGTGTAACCTTGATCGGCGTATGCAGGCGAGAGGGAGAGCAGAGCAAGCAGAAGGACAAGAAAGCTTTTCTTCCTGTCAGAAAACACGTAGTTAAATAGTTTCATCATTGTACGAAAATTATGCCCCACCGACTCAAATAGAGCAAGTTAATATGCAACGGTATAGCCATAAAAGAAAAGCGGAGCCACCATTTGCCTATACTGCCGTGTGGGGCTTGGACTCCCGGATATTACAGAATAGGAACAGTTCTCCGCTTGGCAGTATTTCGCAAATGATACGAATACACACCAAGAGAGCGTTTCCCACGTTTCTGAAAATATCTTTGGCAGTTGCCAACAAGTGAAGTGTCCAAGTTCACACGTTCAGAAAAGCGAAAATGCGCTATCTAATATGTCTGTCACAGCCCTATATGGACTGAATGACGGTGCAAAGTTAATAATATTATTTTAATTGAACATTGTTTTTTCTTTTTTTCTATACAATCTTCTTATGTTATTATTAAAAGCTCTGGTAATCATCGCTTTTGCCCCGTTGGGGCGATGGTGGAGACATACCATTTACCCAGGGCGTTGCCCTGGGTTGGTTGCTGGTTGGCCTTTCAGGCCGTTTTATAAATAATATGTTCTGGCAACATTATTATACCACGGCAGGAATGCCATGCGCTCATCATGATGCTGCGACATTATAATACCACGGCAGGAATGCCATGCGCTCATTAGGATGCTGCGTCATTATTTTAGGCACGGCAGAAATGCCATGCGCTCCTGGGGATGCTTGTTGGAGAAAAGGGATAAAAAACGTCCACTGGAAATAAGGATGAGACTCCAGTGGACATAAAAAGCTATGTAATTTTTGCATAGGTTTTTCAGACGGCGGGGCGGTAGAGCACCACTTCTCCGGCTCGCATGGAGGCCTTCACGTCGATGAGTCGTTGGTTTTTGCTTCCTCGGAAGATGAGGTCATCGTCTTTGAGTCTCTGCACGAATGGACCATCCACGAGCACGTCAATCTGTTCGAGCAGGGCGCGCTGTTTCTCCTTCTTCATCAGAGTCTCGTAGGTGAAGCCCGTGAAGCACCATATATTCTTGTCGGTGCGCTGACGTATGGCCTTAGCCAGTTCTGTGAATCCCTCAGCCTGGTACATGGGGTCTCCTCCACTGAAGGTGACATTAGCGAAGGGGTCTGCCTCTATCACCTCCATTATTTCTTCAGTAGACATCTGGTGACCAGTATTGATATCCCATGACTGTGGATTGTGGCATCCTGGGCATGCGTTTGGGCAACCAGCGCAGTAAACAGAAGTGCGGAAACCCGGTCCATCGACCATAGTATCCTCTACGATACGAATCACAGAAATCATCAGTCGTTCTCCTTCTTTATATGGGTGATACGGTCATTGAGTTCAGAGAGTTTAGCATGGTTCCACCTGTCAGTAGTGCCCACCAGGTAACCTGTGATTCGCTGCAGTCTGTCGATATGCGTACCGCCACATTTGGGGCATACTTGCATGTCGGGAGCTGCATTCTCGTAACCGCAGTCCATGCAGCGGTTGCGGTTGTGGTTTACGCTGCCATAGCCCATGTCGTACTTGTCCATCATATCCACCACGTTCATTATGACCTGCGGGTTGTGAGTGGCATCGCCATCAAGTTCCACGTAGAAGATATGTCCTCCGCGGGTGAGGTTATGGTATGGTGCCTCGACCTCAGCCTTGTGTCGCGCGCTGCACTGGTAGTACACCGGCACGTGGTTGGAGTTGGTATAGTAGTCACGGTCAGTGATGCCCTCTATGCTGCCGAAGTCGGCTCTGTCGCGCTTGGTGAACTTGCCCGAGAGTCCTTCTGCGGGAGTGGCGAGCACACTGTAGTTATGGTGATAGCGCTCGCAGAACTCATTGATTCTGTCACGCATATAAGTGATAATCTTCAGACCCAGTTCCTGTGCCTTCTCCGACTCGCCGTGGTGCGCGCCTACGAGAGCCTTCAGACATTCTGCCAGTCCGATGAAGCCTATGCCGAGGGTTCCCTGATTGATGACCGACTCCACGGTGTCGGTGGGTTTCAGCTTGTCGGCTCCTATCCAGAGAGCGTGCATGAGCAGCGGGAACTGCTTGGCGAAGGCCGTTTTCTGGAACTGGTAGCGCTCATCGAGTTGTTTGGCAGTCACCTCGAGTACATTGTCGAGTTTTGCGAAGAAGCGGTCGATGCGCTGTTTCTCGTCGGCTATGTCCTTACATTCCAGAGCCAGGCGCACGATATTGATGGTGCTGAAAGAGAGGTTTCCTCGTCCGATGGAAGTCTTCGGTCCGAACCTGTTTTCATACACGCGTGTGCGGCATCCCATAGTAGCCACCTCGTGGATATATCGTTTGGGGTCGTCAGCCCGCCATTCGTCGTCCTGGTTGTAGGAAGCGTCGAGGTTGAGGAAGTTGGGGAAGAAGCGTCGTGCTGTGACCTTGCATGCCAGTTGGTAGAGGTCGTAGTTGCGGTCTTCCGGCAGGTAGTTGACACCTCTCTTCTTTTTCCATATCTGTATGGGGAAGATGGCGGTCTCTCCGTTGCCCACTCCGCGGTAAGTGCTGAGCAGCAGTTCCCTCATTACGCAACGTCCCTCAGCCGAAGTGTCGGTGCCGTAGTTGATGGATGAGAACACCACCTGGTTGCCACCGCGTGAGTGTATGGTATTCATATTATGTATGAAGGCCTCCATAGCCTGATGCACGCGTGTCACAGTCTTGTTGATGGCGTGTTGCAGCACCCGTTCCTCACCCTCGAGTCCGTTGAGTTCCTTTTTCTCATAATCGTCGAGAGGTTTATTGTACAGATGGCTGTAGTCAGCCCCGTAGAGGTCTTCGAGCGCCTTCACCTCCTCGATGAAGCTGAGTCTTACGAAGGGAGCGAGATAGAAGTCGAAAGCCGGAATAGCCTGTCCGCCGTGCATCTCGTTCTGTGCGCACTCCATGGATATACATGCCAGCACGCTGGCAGTCTCTATGCGCTTGGCTGCGCGACTCTCTCCGTGTCCGGCAGAGAAGCCGTTGTAGAGGATATTGTCGAGCGGGTGCTGAATACATGTGAGCGACTTAGTGGGATAATAGTCCTTGTCGTGAATATGCAGATAGTTATGCTCCACTGCATATCGCACATCTTCACTGAGCAGGTAGTCGTCGACGAAGGGTTTTGTAGTTTCCGAAGCGAACTTCATCATCATGCCGGCTGGAGTGTCAGCATTCATGTTGGCGTTTTCGCGAGTGATATCATTCGACTTCACGTTGACAATGTCGAGGAAGATGTCGCGTGTTTTTGCTTTTCTGGCGATACTTCTCTGGTTGCGATACGCGATATATTTCTGCGCAACATCCTTTCGGCTACTCTTCATCAGTTCCACCTCCACGGCATCCTGTATGCTCTCCACAGTCATCTGCGGGTCGCCTTTGAGTGCAATACGGTCGGTTATCTGAAGAATGAGCTTAGGGTCTTCGCCCTTGTCGGTGTGGAGCATGGCTTTACGTATGGCGGCCTGGATTTTCTCCTCGTTAAAACCGACAATACGTCCATCGCGTTTTACAACTGTCTGTATCATTGTTAGGTTATGTTTGATTAAAATTTAAATTTGTAATTCCGGCTGCAAAGATACCATTATTTATCATACGACAAACTTTTTAGAAAACTTTTTTCGTGTTAAAAAATGTTAATCAGCTGATTTTCAACTATTTAAAAATTAAAATAGAAAACTATAAATAATTTGTAAAAAAAAATGTTATCCGTTTTGGAAAACCAATCTTATTGCAAAACAAATGAAAAAATATACAATTGTAAATTACCCGAAGTGTCGAGTTATCGTTTTTTATACAGTCTGAGGCTATTTAGGACCACGCTGACGGACGAACAGGCCATGAGTGCACTAGCCCACACGGGCGTCAGTTGTAAGCGCACACAGAAGAGATTAAGGGCTCCTGCGGCCACTGGTATACAGATGATATTGTATATAAATGCCCAGAATAGGTTTTGTCGTATCATGGCGACTGTATTTTTTGAGAGTCGTATGGCCTCAGGTATTTTGCGCAGGTCGGAAGAGAGCAGTGTGACCTGCGCCACATCCATGGCCACGTCGGTGCCTCGTCCCATGGCGATGCTCACGTCGGCAACGGCGAGTGCCTGGGTATCATTGATGCCGTCGCCAGCCATGGCCACCATACGTCCTTCTCGTTGCAGGCTGCGCACCAGATTCTCCTTGTCTTGTGGCATCACCCCGTAGTGGTAGTGTTCTATACCGGCCTTTTCTGCCCAGAAGGCCACAGCCTCCTGTCGGTCACCGCTGGTGAGGTGGAGATCTATGCCCATTTCTTTCATCAGTTGCACCGCCTCGTCGGCATGAGGTTTCATCTGTTCTCGCTCTTCGAGAGTCATCACCTCCCCTTTGTTGTCAGTCAGGCCTTGAGTCATCCGTTGAAGTTGTTCGTTTGGCACGGTGAGCGTGCCAGTCTTATCCATGACGAGCGTATCCACCCGGCAGAGAAGTTCCAGCGCCGTAGCATCCTTGATGAGCATCTGGTTTTCCGCAGCCTTTCCCATGCCCACCATCAGTGCCGTAGGAGTGGCCAGACCGAGGGCGCAGGGACATGCCACCACCAGCACGCTCACGGCAGAGAGCAAAGCCTGAGAGACGTATGCGGTGCCACCGATAATCATCCACAGGGCGAAGGTGAGCAGTGCCACGCAGAGAACCGTCGGAACGAAGACGAGCGCCACGCGGTCGACCACCCTCTGGACGGGTGCCTTTGAGCCCTGCGCCTCCTGCACCTGACGAATGATCTGTGCCAGGACTGTCTTCTCCCCCACCTCCACCGCTTTCATCAGCAGTTCACCTCTCACCACCACAGTGCCGGCAAACACCCGCTGTCCATTGTCCTTAGTCACGGGAACCGGTTCACCACTAATCATCGACTCGTCTACCATAGCAGCATCGACGTCCTTTCCAAGCGCGGCCGTGCCGTCCACCGGTATCTTCTCGCCTGCCCTCACCATGATGCGGTCGCCTTTCTGCAGAGTGGCCACTGGCACCTCGGAGAGAGTCCCGTCGCGCTCCACCACCCTTGCCGTCTTAGGTGCCATACCCATCAGCCGTCGTATGGCAGAGGCAGTAGAGTCCTTTGCCCTCTCCTCTATCCATCGTCCTGTGAGCACGAAGGCAATAATCATGACAGTGGCATCGAACCAGGTGTGCCACTCAATGCACTGCGGAGTCCATACCCGCGTGCCGAAGAACGTATTGAATGTGCTGAAGAGAAACGACACGGCAGTAGACAGAGCCACCAGCGTGTCCATGCCAACGCCCCCGTGAACGAGTTGACGGGCAGCATTGACATAGAAATCGCGTCCGCACCACACCATGCAGACAGCAGCGAGGATGAGTTGGCACTGATGCGAAACATAGTCTGCGCCCACGTTAACCCATCCCATAGACAGTGCCATGACCGTCAGAGCCAGGAGCCATGCACCCACGGTGCGCCATAAGAGCAAGCGCTGACGTCTTTTTTCGATGAGTTCACTGCTCCGCCCCTCCTCTATCACCATGTCATATCCACCGGTCAGGAGTTTTTCCTTCATCTGTTTGAGCGATACTAGCGTGTCATCGTACTCAATAGTTGCCATGCGCTGCGGCAGGCTAACCGACACGCTGCTGACCCCTGGCATGGATGCCAGAGTACGTTCCACGTGTGCGCTGCATGCAGCACACATCATTCCAATGACAGGTACAGAGCATCTCATAACTTACGTATAACAGAATAAATCACTGGCAGCGTGAGCAGGAAGGCAGCCACATCGCATAGCGGTTGGCAGATGATGACCCCCCACAATCCGTAGCACTGCGGCAATATGATGATGAGAGGTATGAAGAAGAGTCCTCGCCGTGCTCCTGCGAGCAGGTTGGCGCGCCATGGTTTGCGAATAGTCTGTAGCAGCATGTTGCTGGTCATGGTGAGGGAGCCGAGGGGATATGCCAGCACCTGCCATTGCAGAGCCTCCGCTCCCACGCTGACGACCGTTGGGTCGTCGCGGAAGACCGCCACCACCTGTGGTGCAAAGAGGTAGAGCACCACGGCACAGAAGAAGAGGAATGCGGTGCCCAGAGCCACAGTGAAGAAGAAACCCCTGCGCACCCTTCGGAACAGTCCGGCACCGTAAGAGAAGCCGCAGAGCGGTTGGAAGCCTTGTCCCAGTCCGATGATGACGGAGAATATGACGAAAGTGATACGAGTGACAATTGACATGGCGGCGATGGCATGGTCTCCATAGGCGCCAGCTGCCACATTGAGCATTATGGTGGCAATGCAGCCGAGAGTCTGTCGTGTGAGCGATGGGGTGCCACCAGCCAGGATTTCCCTGACATATAGCCATGAGCGTGAGAAGAGGCGCATATCGATACGTATGTTCTCGCCATATCTGTTCATCACGATAAGCAGTATGAACGAAGCCGTCTGCGACACCACTGTAGCCCAGGCTGCTCCTGCAATGCCCCAATGGAAAGCGAAGATGAAGAGAGGGTCGAGAGCCACGTTGAGCACCGCTCCAAATACGATACCCATCATGGCAAACGAGGCATTGCCCTGGAAGCGCATCTGATTGTTGAGCACGATGGACCCGGTCATCACGGGAGCCCCGAGGAGTATTATGCTCATATAGCTGGTGGCATGAGGCAGAATAGTGTCGGTGCTGCCCAGTGCCTTGGCTAGTGGAGTGAGCGTGCACTCACCTGCCACGGTAATCAGAGCACCCACCACGAGGGCATAGACGAAGGCCGTGGCAGCCATGACAGCCGCCTGACGGTGATTGCGTGCCCCCAGTTGCCGTGCTATGTAGTTGCCAGACCCGTGTCCGAAAAAGAATCCCACGGCATGTATACCGCTCATCACGGCAAAGACGACCCCCACTGCAGCTGTGGACTGCGTGTCGATCTGTCCGACAAAGAAAGTATCGATGATATTATACAGGCTTGTCACCAGCATGCTGATGACAGTGGGTACAGCCAGTGAGCATACCACCCGCGGCACAGGAGCTGCGGTAAGGAAGGTGTAGTTGTCACGTCTGCTCATGGCTGTCTATTCCCCTTCATGCGCTATGCCTTCACCGTAGAAATCAGGATTTGCACTATACGGTCGGCAGCCCGTCCGTCCCATCTGTCGGGCAGCGACGAGCTCTTCCATTTGCCGTTCACCATGAGTTGCACGTTGTCGGCCAGCAGTTGCGGGTCTTCGCCCACCAGCACGTTGGAGCCCTTCTGCACAGTTTCGATATGTTCCGTGTAACTGTTGAGTGTGATGCAGGGCACGGCATTGAAAGTAGCCTCTTCAGCCACGTTGCCCGAATCTGTGATGACGCCGGCGGCATGAGCAGTGAGCCATCCGAACTCCAGGTAAGGCAGGGGCGGGATGAAGGATATTCGTTGTTTGAGCGATGCCGGTACAGACTTTTCCACCGCCTCTCGAGCTGACGTGCGTAGCGGTGCCAGCACCGGCATATCAGCGGTATGGCTGAGGATGGCAGTCATCAGTTCTGCCAGATGCTGCTCCTCGGCAATGAGTTTTTTCCTGTTCAGAGTGAACACTATGTATTTTTTCTCCTCGAGTCCCAGTTTCTCGAAGACATCAGGTTTTATCCACCGGTCATGGTTGAACCGTAGCGAGTCGATAAGAATATTCCCCACCTTATATATTTGTGACAGTTGCACGCCTTCTCGTGTAGCGATATTAGAAGCTCCGTCGCCAGCGGTGAAGAGCAGGTCGCTGAGTCCGTCGATTACCAGTCGGTTGATTTCCTTTGGCATCTTGATGTCGAAGGAGCGAGTGCCAGCCACGAGGTGTGCCAGCATGATGCCCTGTTTTTTAGTCACTATGGCAGCCGCCATGGTAGAGGCCAAGTCGTCGACCACTATCACCACGTCTGTCGGGTGTTGGTTGAGATACGCCTCAAACTCCCCCATCACCCGTCCAGTTATCTCGTTGAGCGAAGTAGAGTCTACTCCGAGGAAGAACTGTGGCGGGTTCATCTGGAGGTCAGTGAAGAGCGAAGGTTCCAGCGAGGGGTCGTCCTCACGTCCTGCATACACCAGCTGGCAGGAGATGTTCTCCCCCGCCCTTGCAGCATTCTCAATAGCTCTGACGATGGGAGCCACCTTTATGAAGTTTGGTCTGGCTCCCGCCACGATACATATATTCATATCTTGCTATTCACTTTTAAACAAGTCCTTTATGCCTCCGATGCTACCCATGAGGTTAGTGGCCTCGTATGGCAGGTAAACTGTCTTTGCACCGTCGCCGTGAGCCAGTTCCTGCAACATCTGTATATACTTCTGTGCCAGGAGATAGTTGGCCGGGTTGGTGCTCTTGCCCACGGCCTCGGTTATTTTCTCTATGGCAATGGCTTCGGCCTCGGCCTTTCTGATGCGAGCCTGCGCCTCACCTTCGGCCTTTAGTATTTGCTGTTGTTTGAGGGCTTCGGCTCTGTTGATGGTAGCAGCCTTGTCGCCTTCCGACTGTAGTATCTGCGACTGTTTTTCACCCTCGCTAGTGAGGATGGCAGCGCGTTTGTTTCGTTCGGCCTGCATCTGTTTCTCCATGGCATTGAGCACGCTCTCTGGCGGAATGATATCCTGTAGTTCCACGCGGTTCACCTTGATACCCCATTTGTTAGTAGCGTCGTCGAGCACTGCACGCAGTTTAGTATTCACCGTATCGCGCGATGTGAGAGTCTGGTCCAGTTCCATCTCACCTATTATATTACGCAGGGTGGTCTGAGTGAGTTTCTCTATGGCATTTGGCAGGTTATTTATCTCATATACCGCCTTGAAGGGGTCGACAATCTGGAAGTAGAGCAGTGCATTGATTTGCATCTGTATATTATCCTTAGTTATCACGTTTTGCCGTGCGAAGTCGTACACCTGCTCCCTCAGGTCGATGGAATTGCTGTAGATATATCGTCCGCGGTTGAGCGTGATGATATTCTTTGAGGAATCGATGAAGGGTATTATGACATTGATGCCAGGTTTGAGAGTGGCGTGGTACTTACCCAGTCTTTCGATGATGCGGGTTTCCGACTGTGGTATGATAACCAGAGTTTTTTTCACGAAGATGATGACCAGCAGTACTATGGCTATGAGTACTATGGTAGTAACAGACAATGATTCCATGGTTTATATGCTTTAAAGTTTTTCTACGGTTATGATAATGCTTTCTCTGCTGAGTATTTTCACCTTTTCGCCTTTAGCGATGGCTTTGTCGGCAGTAGCTTTCCAGTCATCGCCGTCGAGAGCCACACGTCCGTAGCCCCCAGCAGGAATATCCTCACTCACTACGCCAGTTCGTCCGATGATGGCATCTGCGTTGCTCACACGGTTCTGGTCGTGTCGGTGCAGGAGTTTGAGTGCCACTGGTCTGACGAAGGCCAGGGAGAGTACGGTGCAGATGGCGAAGATGACTATCTGCCACACCACATTGAGTCCGAGAGCGGCAGAGAGGCTGCCCCCCAGAGCGCCAATAGCGAAACAGAGCAGGAACAGGTCTCCGCTGCCCAGTTCGATAATCAGGCATAGTATGCTGACGAGGATCCATACCAGCCATATCTTGTCGGAAAAGAATTCTACCATGATTTTTGTTGTTTATTTTTTCGTAATGACGTAACAACGTAATAACGGGATAACGACTTAATCTATTACAGCCACGTTGTTGTTGCTTTGACTGATTTTATCTATTTGTTCATTTATCTTTGTGCTGAATCGTACTGGCGACATAATGAAGTCGTAGGCATTGGTGTCTTCGCCTGTGGTGACGATGACCGTGCCGTATCCGAAGAGTCTGCCTGCAATGCTTTGCTTCACTTCCACGCTTTCGCATTTTCTCAACATCAGTTCCTTTGACGAGCGTTGTATGATGCCGTGTTTCTCTATCACCCGCTTATTAGTAAGCACATATTTCTTGCCCTTGCTCACCCACAGGTACCATATAAAGGCGAGTACCAGCAGTATGACAGCAAAGATGAGTCGCCACTTTAGTGTGTTCTCTATTGGTATGAATGGCAGAGCCAGACCGATGATAGCGAGTACGGCAGAGCGCCAGTACATGAAATAATGGAAACGCGCCTCATAGACCACCTGTTCTCCTTGCATGAGGCTTTCTTCGATGTAACCCATAATGAAACCTTTTTATATTATATTGCAAAGTTAATAAAAATGTCTTATATCAGCCACACAAACAAGGTAAAAAAAATTGCTGTTTATTCAGATTATTTTGTACATTTGCCTTGCAATACATATAACAAGCAACAACATCGAAGCAATGAACATATTCACATCACTGATAAGCAATGAATTGCACCTGTCCAGTCAGGCTGTAGACAACACCCTGTCGCTTTTAGACCTGGGTTGCACTATACCTTTCATAGCCCGTTACCGCAAGGAGCGAACGGGTGGCCTGAACGAGGTACAGATAGCGCAGATATCCAACAGTTACGAGAAGTTGAAGGAGATAGAGAAGCGCAAGAACACCATCCTCAAGACCATAGAGGAGCAGGGTAAGTTGACCGACGACCTGCGTGCCAAGATAGATAGTTGTTGGGTGCTCTCTGAGCTGGAGGATCTGTATCTGCCCTACAAGCCACGTCGTCGCACACGTGCCCAGATAGCTCGCGAGCGTGGTTTGGAACCCCTTGCCACCCTCATCCTCATGCAGCGTGAGAGCGACCCTGAGCGTGCCGCCCGCCGCTTTGTTGTCGGCGAGGTAGAGGATGTGGCGTCAGCCATCCAGGGTGCCCAGGACATCATAGCCGAACAGGTGAGCGAAGACCAGCGTGCTCGTCAGACCGTGCGCAATGCCTTTGAGCGCTATGCAATGATAAGCAGCAAGGCAGTGAAGAGCAAGAGCCAGAGCGACGAGGCCCAGAAGTACGCCTCGTATTTCGACTTCTCAGAGCCCCTGCGCCGCTGTTCCTCCCACCGCCTGCTGGCCATGCGCCGTGGCGAGAGCGAGGGGTACCTGCGTGTGAGCATCGACATAGACGACGAGCGGTGTGTGGACCGTCTGCAGCGGCAGTTCATGCACGGCTATGGAGCCTGTGCCCGACTTGTGGGCGAGGCTGTAGCCGACGGTTACAAGCGACTGCTCCAGCCCTCTATAGAGAACGAGTTTGCCGCCCTGAGCAAGGAGACGGCCGACGACCAGGCCATCAGCGTGTTTGCCGACAACCTGCGTCAACTGCTGTTGGCCGCCCCTTTGGGTCAGAAGCGTGTGATGGGCATAGACCCTGGTTTCCGCACGGGTTGCAAGGTAGTATGTCTGGATGCTCAGGGCAACCTACTGCACCATGAGGCCATCTTCCCCCACCCACCAGTGAACCACCGTATGCAGGCCACCGTGCATGTGGAGCAGATGGTAAAGGAATATGCCATAGAGGCCATAGCCATAGGCAACGGCACAGCCAGCCGTGAGACATCAGATTTTGTGCGCGACCTGCATTTCGACCATGCCGTCCAGGTGTTTGTAGTGAGCGAGGACGGAGCGTCGGTATACAGTGCCTCGAAGGAGGCGCGAGAGGAGTTTCCCGAAGAGGATGTGACAGTGCGCGGTGCCGTGAGCATAGGCAGGCGTCTGATGGACCCTCTGGCGGAACTGGTGAAGATAGACCCGAAGAGCATCGGTGTGGGACAGTATCAGCACGACGTGGACCAGACGAAGTTGAAGCGCAGTCTGGACCAGACGGTAGAGAGCTGTGTGAACATGGTGGGTGTAGATGTGAACACCGCCTCGCAGCATCTGCTAACCTACGTGAGCGGTCTGGGTCCGGCTTTGGCTCGCAACATAGTGGACTACCGCAAGGAGCATGGAGCCTTCACGTCGCGTGCGCAGTTGAAGAAAGTGCCTCGCCTGGGTGCCAATGCCTTTGAGCAGAGTGCCGGTTTCCTACGCATCTCCGGTGCTGCCAATCCGTTGGACAACAGTGCCGTACACCCTGAGCGTTATGCCCTGGTGGAGAAGATGGCAAAAGACAGCGGTTGCTCGGTGAAGGAGTTGATGGCCGACCGTGAGCGTCGTGCGTGCATAGACCTGAAGCGTTATGTTAGCGGCGATGTGGGCATGCCCACCCTGACCGATATCATGAAGGAGTTGGAGAAGCCAGGTCGTGACCCGAGAGCAGCGATAGAGGAGTTTGAGTTTGACTCCCGTGTGAAAGAGATAGAAGACTTGGAGGAGGGTATGATACTGCCAGGCATAGTGACCAACATCACCAAGTTTGGTGTGTTTGTGGATGTAGGTGTTCATCAGGACGGTCTGGTGCATGTGTCTCAGTTGGCAGACCGTTATGTGCGTGATGCCAGTGAGGTGGTGAAGTTGCACCAGCATGTGACAGTGCGAGTGAAGGAGGTGGACCTGCGCCGCAAGCGCATATCGCTGAGTATGCGAGGAGTGAAGCAATAGACAACAAAACGGCGCAACCCCTTGGGATTGCGCCGTTTATATGGACAGGATAAAGAATTACTTCACCTTTTCTACGATAGCCTTGAAAGCCTCGGGGTTGTTCATGGCGAGGTCAGCGAGCACCTTGCGGTTCATCTCGATGCCAGCCTTGTGCAGGCGACCCATGAGCTGAGAGTAAGACAGTCCTTCGAGTCGAGCACCGGCGTTGATACGCTGTATCCAGAGAGCGCGGAAGGTGCGCTTCTTGTTTCTGCGGTCGCGATAGGCGTAGGTCAGACCCTTCTCCCAAGTATTTTTGGCAACAGTCCACACATTCTTGCGGGCACCGAAGTAGCCGCGTGTGAGTTTGAGAATTCTGGTTCTTTTAGCTTTAGAAGCTACATGATTGACTGATCTTGGCATAATTTTCTTCTTTTAATAGTTCTACATCATTGTTTAACGCAGGCAAAGCAGGTCGCGCACCTGTTTGAGGTTCGACGGGTCCACAATTGCCTGGTGAACCAGATTGCGTTTTTGTTTCTTAGTCTTCTTAGTCAGGATGTGACTGTGGTAAGCGTGATGTCTTTTGATCTTACCTGTACCGGTGAATGAGAATCTCTTCTTGGCACCGGAATTGGTCTTTACTTTTGGCATTGTTTTTTATTGTTTAATTATTATTTAATGTTCGGCGGCAACGCATATACCGGGCGTTACGCACCTGTTATCTTTCTCAGTCGTTGTTCTC
>OMSQ01000155.1 GCA_900313805.1 uncultured Prevotella sp.
CCGCGGGTCTTCTCCATCCACTTGGCGAAGAAAGGCTCCTCGTGGGCGTTCCAAGAACCGGAGACGTTCCATGTGGGCAGCCAGCGACTGCTACGGGCCTTACCCAGGCGGTTGCTACCGTCGTAGCGGGCAGTGAAGTTCAACTGGTAGCGACCCTTGAACGAGTAGTTCAGGTTGCCGAAGTATGCCAGACGGCGGTTCCATGAACGACCGAATGAGGTGTATTCCATACCTTCCTCTTTTGCCTGCTTGTAGAATTCGTATGGCAGCGACTGCAGACGGGCGTTGTTGTAGTCGATACCGTAGTTGTTGAACTCAGAAGCGTCATAGTCGGCCTTGTTAGCTTCCATACCAGCGAAGGCATTGAAAATATGGGTGTCGTTCCACACATTATTATATGATGCTGTCAGACGGAAGTCGAGCTGCTCCACCGAGTTGCGGTTCAGGATGTTGATACCACCAGTAGGCATCACAGACATTGGCAGTGAATTGGGCTGGTCGGGGTCGGTGTACAGGTACTTGTTGTTGTACATGATATTGGGGTTGTCCACACCGGCGCGATAAGCCTCTGCCTGGTTAGAGTTGTTGAGCACGATGTGCTCGCGGTTGCTCCTGTTGATACGATAAGCACCGAGGAGATTTACTTCCAGTCCCTTGAGGGGCTTCCACTGCAGTTCGCCCTGGAATTTCAGGTCCATCACATCCACGTCGATGTAGTTGTTGTCCAATTCGTCGAAGATGTTGAATGGAGCGTAGTTACGTGTGTACACCATGTTGGGGTCAAGGGTACGTGATGTGTTCAGGGCAAAACTGAAGGGGTTGATATCGAAGTTACGGCTCACGGCACCGCTCACCACGTCAAGGCTCTGGTTCAGAGTACCGGGGGCTTTCTGGTCGCGGTAAGAACCGTTCATGCGCATGGTCACCGTCACCTTCTTTGACAGGTCGTACGAAGCGTTGATGTTGCCAGTGAAGCGTTGCACCTTGCTGTCCAAGCTCCATCCTGGGTCTAGCATGGCGGAGAGTGATGCGTACATGCTCGAGCGCTCAGTACCGGTAGAGATGCTCACCGAGTGAGTCTGCATGATGTTGTCCTTGAACAGCAGGTCGAACCAGTCGGTATTGCGGTATTCTGCTTGCTGCAGGTAGGCATTCATAGCAGATTCGGTGAAGGGCAGTACGAAAGTACCGGTTGTGGGGTCATAGGTCTTCATGTCATTGTACATGCGACCGTAGAGACCGGCGGAGGCGCTGTTGGCCACCTGGGAGAACTCCAGCCAGCCCTTGGCTGCCATTTCCTTGTATATACCCATCTGCTCCTGAGAGTTGCTGATGTTGTACTCTCTGTACGAGGGCTTCAGACGGTAGGTGAACTCACCCGTGTAGTTGATGCTGCTCGTTCCGGCGCGTCCCTTCTTGGTCGTGATAACCACCACACCCGACATGGCGCGGGCACCATAGATAGAGGTGGCAGAACCGTCCTTCAGCACTTGGAAACTCTCAATATCGTCGGCGTTCAGACCGGCTATAGCATTGGAAATCAGGGTCTCAGCATCACCCGAAGACAGGTCGTCGGCAGACACGTTGACAGCATCCTCCATAATCACGCCGTCCACCACCCAGAGGGGAGAGGAACTGCCGTAGATGGAGGTGGCTCCACGCACACGGATTTTTGGTGCCGTACCGAAGGTGCTCGACACGTTTTGTACTGTCACACCCGACACACGGCCCTCCAGAGAGCGCGTCACGTCGGCCACACCGTCCAGTTTAGCCTTGCTGGCATCCACCTT
This sequence comes from uncultured Prevotella sp., assembly GCA_900313805.1. Classification (GTDB taxonomy): domain Bacteria; phylum Bacteroidota; class Bacteroidia; order Bacteroidales; family Bacteroidaceae; genus Prevotella. Next base: position 1,791 of record OMSQ01000155.1, read on the forward strand.
CGTCGTGGCACCGGTAGTCAGACGCTTGTCCAGTTTCTGCATACCTGTCACCACCACTTCGTCGATGATCTCTGCCTCTGATTTCAGGCGGACTATGATATTCTTGCCGCCTTTAACGGTTTGTGTGATAAATCCTACGTAGGTGACTACGAGTTCGGGATTGGCCTTGCTCACGTTGAGCGAGAACTTTCCGTCAATGTCGGTCACCGTGGCAGTCTTGGTACCTTTCACGGTAACGGTGGCACCTATGGCAGGCAGTCCACCATCGTCCTCAACAACGGTACCAGTCACTGTGTGCTGGGCCATGGCTACTCCTAGGAATAGGAACAGACCGGCCGTCATCAAGATTAATCTTCTCATATAAACCTCTCGTTATATTAGTTAATAGTTAACTGAATTGTTTAAGTAGACTGCAAATGTATTTCTTTTTTTCACATTATGCAAGGATTTTTAATAAAAACTTAACTTTTTCAAAAAAAAAGTGACAATAAAACACGTTTACGGCCTTTTTTGTGAAAAAAATAAAAGGCACCGCCATCTGTTTGAGATGCGGTGCCCGTATTGGCTTGATGAGGAAATCCTGGTATGATACTATTTCACCAGAATGACCAGGTATTTGCTTGTACTCCAGAACTGCTGTGGATTGGTTATACGCAGTACATACTGACCTGTAGCATCGGTGTTCAGTGAGTATGAACCAGCTGGATGACTGGACTTTAACTCTGCTTTCTTAGAGTAAAGTTTTATCTCTTTGTCCACGCGTATGTCTATCTTGGTGAAGTAGTTCTTGTTGTAGTTGCCCTTCAGCACATCGCCCTTCTTGTCGAGTATGCCCTGCTCGCGCAGTTCGCTCTTGGTGCCGAAGACATAGTAGGCAGTGTTCAACTGGCGGTCCTGTTCGGTGATGGTCTGCGTTTTCTGCGAACTCTCTGTCTTCAGGTCTTCCACATCGTTGTTGAGCGAGGTGATGGTCTGATCCAACTCACTGATATGTATGTCCTTGGCTTCCAGTTCGGCACGCAACTGTGCTATCTGCTTGTCCTTCTCCTCCAACTGCTGTAGCATGTTCTGGATGGTTTTCTTCATCTCATCGCTCTTCATGGTGCTCTCACGCAACTGCTGCTGCATCTTCTGGATGAGTTGACGGTTTTGTGCCATGGTTTCCTGTATGAACTGCATGTTTTGCTGTATCTGCTCCTTCTTGTTGCTACCCTCGCCGTCGCGTGCCAGAGTCACACGGTCCTCGGCCTGGTTTATCTGGCGGAAACCCTCCTGTATTTCATTCAGGGTGGCCATCATGTCGTTTATCTCATTGTCGCGCTGCTCCAGAATCTTCTGCAGAGAGTCGTTCTGCTGAGTCTGGAGGTTTGCCACAGGTTCTTTCCTTTCGTCTTTGCAGGCTCCGAGTGCGAGCACACACAGACAGAATACTAATAACTTTTTCATTTCCTTTATAGTAAGTTTATACTTTTCTATGGGTTTACTGTTCCCCTCCTTTTCTCTTCTCATCGTTATCCTCATGCCCGTTGGCACCTGCTATCACTACCACGAATTCACCTCGTGGCTCATGCTCGGCAAAATGCGCTGAGAGTTCATCTAGAGTACCCCTCACACATTCCTCGTGCACCTTTGATATCTCGCGCACGGCGGCTGCCCGCCGGTCACCTCCGAACACCTCTGCCGCTTGTTCTATGAGTTTCCTCACGCGGTAGGGCGATTCGTAGAACACCATCGTGCGTTCTTCGTGTGAGAGAGCCTGAAGCCGGCTCTGCCGTCCCTTCTTCTGAGGCAGGAAACCCTCAAACACGAAGCGGTCGCAGGGCAGGCCCGAGACCACGAGGGCGGGGATGAGCGCTGTGGCGCCAGGCAGACACTCCACCTCTATCCCGGCAGCGGCAGCCTCGCGCACCAGCAGAAAACCAGGATCGCTGATGCCAGGAGTGCCGGCATCGCTGATGAGAGCCACCTGCTGCCCCCCGCGAAGCCGCTCCACCACACTGGCGGTAGTGCCATGCTCATTATATTTATGATGTGAGAGCACGTGACCGCGAATGTCGTAGTGATGCAGCAGATGACTGGAGGTGCGGGTGTCCTCAGCCAGTATCAGGTCTGCCTCGCGCAACACACGTATGGCACGCAGAGTCATATCCTCGAGATTGCCCACGGGCGTAGGCACTATATACAACTTTCCCATATCGCGTGCAAAAGTAGTCAATAAATCTACAATGACAAAAAATGATACCATTTCTTTGCAATTTTTAAAGGATATCATTTTTTTTGTCTACTTTTGCATCATGACACAGAATATGCTTTGGGACTCACACCGTCCCGGACGGATAGAAGTGGTGTGCGGCAGCATGTTCTCCGGCAAGACCGAGGAACTGATACGCCGGCTGAAGCGTGCTAAGTTTGCCAAGCAGCGTGTTGAGATATTCAAACCAGCCATCGATGTGCGCTACTCTGAGGATGAGGTGGTGAGCCATGACCGCCAGTCGATAATGAGCACGCCCATCGACAGCAGCAGCAGTATCCTGCTCATGGCCTCAGACATCGACGTAGTGGGCATTGATGAGGCACAGTTTTTCGACCAGGGGCTGCCTGATGTGTGCAACCAGCTGGCCAACCGCGGCATACGTGTCATCGTGGCAGGACTCGACATGGATTTCCGGGGGCAGCCCTTCGGACCCATGCCAGCTCTCTGCGCCATTGCCGACGATGTGACCAAGGTGCATGCCATCTGTGTGCGCTGCGGGTCACTGGCATACGTCAGTCATCGGCTCGTGGCCAACGACCGCCGCGTGCTGCTGGGAGAGACAGGTGAGTATGAACCCCTCTGCCGCGAGTGTTATCAGAAAGTATTACAACAAGAGATGGAGGAAAAGAAATGATAGGACAACAACCAATAACCTTCGACCGCTTCATACGGTGGGCTCTCTCAGCACTGCTCATCGGTTCTGTGCTGTACCTGCTAAATATGCTCAGCAGTGTGCTGCTGCCATTCTTTATAGCCTGGCTCATGGCATATCTGATCTATCCCATAGTGAAGTTCGTGCAGTACAAGATGCATGTGCCCACTCGCTTCCTTAGCATCATTGTCACACTCATTTTCGTTACGGCAGTCATAGCAGGAATACTCTATTTCATCATACCGCCCATGGTGGCGCAGTTTGAAAAACTCGGCAAGATTATCATCAACTACATACACCAGGCCACGGCACTCAACTCCTTCCCAGAGATGGTGCGCAACTGGATGATGGAGAACAACTCAGAGATAGAGAAATTCTTCATCAATGGCGACTTCTCTGAGGCACTAAAGGGCATCATGCCGCAACTCTTCTCCTTTATCGGCAAGACGGCGAATGTGCTGCTGAGCATACTGGCTTCTGCCATCACCTTGTTGTACTTGTTCTTCATATTGCTCGACTATGAGTATCTCTCCGCCAACTGGATTAAGATATTCCCGAAGAAGAACCGCCCCTTCTGGACTGAACTCATGAAGGATGTGGAGAGGGAACTGAACAACTACATACGCGGTCAGGGCATGGTGGCGCTGATAATGGGCATCCTCTTCTGCATAGGTTTCACCATCATCGACTTCCCTATGGCCATAGGCCTGGGCATCCTCATCGGCATCATGGACATGGTGCCATACCTGCATACCCTGGCTGTGATACCAGCAGCCTTCCTGTCTTTGATGAAGGCATCGGACACAGGAGGCAACTTCTGGGTCATCTTTGGCGGAGCACTCATCGTATTCTGCGTGGTGCAACTTATTTGCGACCTCATTGTCACGCCACGCATCATGGGCAAGGCCATGCGACTGAATCCTGCCATCCTGCTCCTCTCCATCTCCGTGTGGGGCTCGCTGCTGGGCTTCATCGGCCTCATTGTGGCCCTGCCGCTCACCACCCTGCTCATGGCATACTATCAGCGATATGTGACCAGAGAGTATGAGGAGGAACAACCGCCAGAACTGCCAAAGACGCAGCCCAAGTAAACATTACACGTCTCACCACAGAGAGATGATTTATCACAGAGACACTGAGAGCTCAGAGCTTTTCATTATATAACTCCGTGCTCTCAGTGTTCTTTGTGACTCAGTGGTGAAGTCTACACTTTTATTCGCTCAGTTGCCAGCCTCCTCTTCATCGTCATCAACGAAGAAACCACCTGTTGGCACAGGCCTTTCAGCCTCCAGGCAACAACAGTAGTTGATGCGCGACCTGCGCTCGCGTGCAAACATCTTGCGGGTGCCTGCAGCATCCTCACAGAAACTCATGTGCTCAGTGATGTTCATGGCGTGTGCCATGCCCTCCACATCAAGGTTGTCGGTGCCGATGAGTGTGAAAGTCCAATTCTGTGCCTTTAACTTCTCTATCAGGTTTTTCACCATTGCCAGCGTCCATTCACGCGAGCAGTTCTCTTCACCGTCGGTGATGATGGTGACAAGCACATTGTCATCTTCTTTTACCTGGGAGTTGAGTTTCGAAACTGCCAGTCCGATGGCATCGTACAGGGGGGTAGCAGCACAGGGATTATAGGCATCCCATTCCAAGTCCTTCACAGTCTTTGCCTCAGCATTGTCGTAATGCCACTTCATACGATTACTGTCGAAGCTGAGCATGGTGACCCGCTGCTCAGTATCAGGAAATTTCTCCTGCATGTTGCGTATTGTAGAAAGAGTCTCATTCAAGCCTGCGAAGGCCTGCTTTCGGATGACAGACATGGAACCACTCTCGTCGACGATAATCAGATTGAAAACTTTTTTCATAGTGCTTTTGTTGTTTCTTGCAGGGCAAAATCGCCCCATCGTTTGGTTTGTAACTGTTGGTTTTAAACTCGCTTTATTACTTTAAAGAACTTTTCTCTGAAAAAATAAGGCGGCCAATGAATTTTTTTATATTTTTGTGGTCTCAATTCAATAATCTAAGCAAACCATACCATGAAAAAAAGACTGTTTCTATAGATGTTCGACGATAATCATATAATCGAAGGTCTCCGCCGTGGCGACAGCCATGTGTTTCGTGAGTTTTTCTACCCTTGTTGCATGAGGGCTTATTTCCTGTTCGATGCGCGCTATGGACTGAGCAAGAAGCAGAACCTCGACTTCATGTCGCTGGCTCATCAGTATGCCATATATCTTATGGAGCACGACTGGCGTCCGCTCATGGACCGCTCGCCGAATGTGTCGCTGAGCACATGGATGACAAATGGCTTCCGCTACATTGTGCTCGATGCCCTGAAGTGGTATAAGCGTGAGTTTGGCTCGCTCACCTTCGAAGACTACCTGAAATCATTTGACACCAGTCAGGACCTGCGATTGAATTTTAATAAGGTGGTAAAAGAGATGTGCGATTCAGCCCACCTCGACGGCACTTCGAAGACCATACTTGTCATGCTGCTCATCGACGGCTACAAAGCGAAAGAGGTGGCGGCACAGTTGGGCATATCGCCTTCGGCAGTCTCACAAAGGTACACAAACCTGATAAGTAAGTATATAGTACCATATTTTAAGAATAATTTCGACATGGACTTCGACATGCCCGAGATCATGGAGCCAGAAGAAGAATCGCTTATTTCTCACTTCGATCTTACGCATGAGCTTCCCGGTTCTTCAGCTCCGAAGGAGGAATCTTGCATAGCATACGAAGAGCCATTATTCAAAGGAGCTATACTCAAAAAACAAAAAGATATGCAAAAGAAGAGAACAACACCAGCTTACATCACCTCCCTGGCACCCAACGAGATTTTCGTTTTTGGCAGCAACCTCCGTGGCATGCATGGCGGTGGGGCAGCACGCCAGGCCTACCTGCATTTCGGCGCCGTCATGGGCGAGGGAGTGGGACTGCACGGACAGACCTATGCCATTCCAACCATGCAGGGTGGGGTGGAGACCATCAAGCCATACGTGGATGAGTTTGTCGTGTTTGCCAAGAACCATCCCGACCTCACCTTCCTCGTCACCAGGATAGGCTGCGGCATCGCAGGGTTTCGTGACAGTGAGATCGCTCCCCTCTTCAGTGAAGCACACGATATCGACAATATCATCCTGCCAGAAGGGTGGTAGTCTTTCATTGCATGCTTCTTGTATTGTAAACAAATGAAAAAGGTAGAGCATGAACAAGATTTATAAAGCTCACATCCTCTTTACAAAGGACAAAAATAGTTTTGAGGTACTGGAAAACGGCTATGTAGCCGTAGGAGCAGATGGGCGCGTGACGGGAGTGGCGACAGACTTGTCGTCGTTAGACAGTGAGGGCGCAGAGGTTGTTGACTTCGGTGACTGCCTGTTGATACCTGCCATGAACGACATGCATGTGCATGCCGCGCAGTATCGCAATCAGGGCATTGCCATGGATATGCAACTGCTGCCTTGGTTGCAAACCTACACCTTTCCCGAGGAGATGAAATATGCCAGCCTGGACTATGCCGGGCGTATGTATCGCCGTTTTGTGTATGACCAATGGCGCTTTGGCACTATGCGTGCCTGTGTTTTCGCCTCTATTCATACAGAAGGCACACGCCTGCTGATGCGCCTGTTTAGGCAGGCGGGTATGGGGGCTCTAGTAGGCAAGGTGGCAATGAACCGCAACTGCCCCGAGAAACTATCGGAGCCGGTGGAGGAGACGATACGAGGATATGAGTCGCTGATAGAGGAATTTAATACACCTGATGCCTTGGTTCGGCCGATTATCACTCCTCGCTTCATACCCTCGTGCACTCCCGAGATGCTGACCGCCCTTAGCCAACTGGCTGCTAAGTATCAGTTGCCAGTGCAGTCGCACCTCTCTGAAAATACCGACGAGATAGCCTTGGTACAGACTCTGGAGAAGGACAGCACCTGCTATGGTGATGCGTATAACCGTTACGGACTCTTCGGACAGACACCGACCGTGATGGCCCACTGCACTTGGACGGAAGGAGAAGAAATGGAACTCATGAAACAAAATGGGGTGATGGTGGCTCACTGTCCCACATCTAATCTCAACGTGGCTTCGGGCATGGCACCCATCCGAAAGTTCCTTGACAAAGGACTGATGGTGGGACTGGGCAGTGACATCAGTGCCGGTCACAACTTCAGCATCTTCCAGATGATGGTCTATGCCATACAGGTGAGCAAGGTGCTCTATCAGCAGAATCCTCATCAGCCATTCATCACCCTTTCCGAGGCCTTCTGGATGGCTACGAAGTCGGCGGGCAGCTTCTTCGGCAGGGTGGGGAGTTTCGAACCTGGCTATGAGTTTGATGCCCTCGTCATAGACGATAGCAGTCTGAACCATGACAACTATTCCCTCCTCCACCGCCTGGAGCGATACGTCTATCTGGGCGACGACCGCCAGATCATACACCGCTTCTGCCGAGGAAAGGAGATAATGTCGCCAGAAACACTATTTCAGTCTGTCAAATAATTACTTAACGACATGTTTAAAACTCCAGCCTGAACCCTTTCTGCTTCAACTCGTCATATTTCTTGTGGTTGAACTTAAACAGGAAGGCCTCCTTCCTGGGTGAATTGTGTGCCGTCTCGTCCAATTGAGTGAGTATCTCCAGGTGTTTCATCTTGTTGTAGAAGTTGCGGCGGTCGAACTTCACGTCGAGTATGGCCTCATAGAGCAGTTGTAGCTCTTTTATGGTGAACTTCTCCGGCAGCAGCTCGAAGCCCACGGGCTCGAAGTGTATCTGTTTGCGCAGTTCCTTGAGTGCCAAGCGCAGGATCAAGTCATGGTCAAAGGCCAAAGACGGCACCTCATCCAGCGCGAACCATTCTGCTCGGGCAGCATCGTCGCCGCCTCGTACCTCCTGCATCTTCACCAAAGCATAATAAGCAATGGTTATCACGCGCTCGCGGGGGTCGCGGTTGGGGTCGGAAAAGGTATGAAACTGTTTTATATAAGCTCCCTTCAGACCTGTCTCTTCTTGCAGTTCCCTGAGAGCCCCTTCCTCAGCCGACTCCTCCATGCCAAGAAAACCGCCGGGAAAAGCCCAGCGTCCCTTGTATGGTTCTATGCCGCGCTCCACCAGCAGCACACGCAGGTTCGTACCGTCAAATCCGAATATCACGCAGTCGGTCGTGACGCTCGGATGTGGGTATTTGTAGTGGTATTTCAGTTCTTCCATTTATTGCTTGGTATTCCTACTGTGTAATTTTTACGCAAAAATACTACGTATTTTTCAAACATCCAAATAATTTTGCATAAAATTAACGGAAGAATGTGTTTTTTCTGCCTCTGGCTTCGCAGAAGTTACTCACGCTCTAGAGTCTTACGCCAAAAGAAATCCTGGCATATGCATCGAAGAGGTTGACCTTACATTCGTCTTTCTTGTAGTTGAAATTATTGAACTGTGCCTGGAGCCCGATGAAGTAATTGCTCCAGTTGTAGGCAATACCGAATCGCAGGTCAAGGTAGAGCCTGAGCATGCTGTAGTCGGTCTCAGAACCTACTTCCCAGCTGTCAATTTCGTCTAGCCATGAATAGTCGTCTTCGTCTTCAGGAAAGGGCTTGTGTGTTTTTCCGTTGGCCCAGGTGTGCGTTTGTGGGTCCCATTTCCCGTAGTCGTCAGTCGGCCCTTCCGCCGTCGCTAATTCATAGTTGCAGTCGTACTCGTAAACTTTTACACGGTTGTAGAAACTTATGGTCGGCATGGCCATGGCGTTGAGGACAAGTCCACGCAGTGGTACCCAGTTATAGCCGTAGCCGATACCGATGCTGCCTTGATGCAGTTTGACACGGCCAATGTTATTGCTTATTAGTATCATTGAGGTGTTTTTGTCATCAGAAAAATCGAAAGAGGACATATACCAAGTGATACCAGCGAGCAATGAGCCTGCTGAGCGACGCTGAATGACGGACTGGTTGTAGGCTGCAGCCTGTGAGTAGTGGCGCCCGTTGAACACGTAATAGCCGTTTAGATATAGGGAAGCGATGGTTACGGGAGCACCTAAATACCCTTTTCTCTTTTCATGCACAACCTCACTGCCTTCGTAAATGGTTGAGGTGAAGGTTGCTTCATTAATGTCAAATTTCCTCAGCCGGATGTTGGCCCCGTACTTTGCCCCGGTGGTGCTAAAGGAGAACGTAGTCCCGTTTTTCCTGTGAAGAGATTTGGATAAAGCTAAACCCGTACCACGATAGCCTGCCCAGACACCAATAGAGGCTTTCATTGGTGGCTCAAAGCACATCTCCCAGTCTACACCATCACCCGCCGACGGGTTGCCTGCACTGTTGCTGTAGTCCACATCGAACACGCTTTCATTATAACGAAGGATGACCCTCCAAGGCTTTTCGGGCACTTCGATGTACTGTGGGTCTACTCTTTTCCTCGCTTTATCGTCCAGATACTGTTGCACTTGATGAAGCCGTTCCTTCAAACTCGGCTTACTTTTCTGTGTACTTACGCTGTCTATAGTTTCTTGTTCCTGTGCTTCTACATTCAATGAGAATAGCAGGCAACAAACGATTATTCTTATTGTCATTTTCATAGGCTTTTCATAAGTGGCCAGAAACTCTGTATAGGGTAATAGTTTCATCTTCTTGTTGTATGTTTTCTATCTGCTGGAGCACTGACTCATTCAGGAATACGGTACGAAGGTACTAATTTCCTGGGAATTAAAATGCAATTATTTTATTTTTTGTCTTTTCGCTTTGAAAAGAAATTTAGAATTCACCGGTTTTGGACCAACGGAATCCAAATGATATGCCAAATAAGGAGCCAAAAATACGGTTGGCAAATAGTTGAAAATCAACTACTTGCCAACCATAAAAGTGATCCGTTTGGGGCTCGAACCCAAGACCCCAACATTAAAAGTGTTGTGCTCTACCAGCTGAGCTAACGGATCAATGGATTATCCACATTTGCGTAAAGCGTGTGCAAAGGTACGGGTTTTTGTGCAATCTGCCAAAATAATCACTGACTTTTTTTGCGTTCGTCGTTTTTTTGCCTCGCAATGTTACTC
>OMSQ01000202.1 GCA_900313805.1 uncultured Prevotella sp.
AGCTCGCTCCTCGTCATCACCTCATGGCTCACTTCCATGTCCTGCTCTATCAGACTGTTCATCTCGCGCTCTATCTCACGCTCTACCTTGCGGTCGGGCTTGGTCTCAAGCACGTAGGTTAGCTTGCTCTTCTTGCGCTCCACATGGGCCTCGCAAGCACGCTCACAGCCAAACAGACGCATCATCAACTGGTTCAGCAGATGCTCTGCTGTATGAGCCGGAGGAAACGACACTTCTCTCTCTTCTATCTCTTTCATATTCTGGCGATACTTCTTTCGAGAAAGCAAAAGTACGATTAAGCGAGAGAAAAACCAAAATAATTTGAGTTTTTCCGAGCGCAAGTACTTTCGCGTAAGCAAAAGTACTGTTTTTTTTGCCATTAGCCAAAAGATAGCCCCAAAAATGACTGCCCCCTCGGAGAAAAGCTCTCCAAGGGGGCAGTTTTTCAGGAATTTCTAGAATTTCTAGAATATATAGTTTTTCTAGATTCTCTAGATTATTCTCCTATGGGCACAGCGAAGTACTTCTTCTTGCCTGTGGGATACAGACCCTGGATGTAGAGCACCTGATCCTTGCCGGTAGAGGCCTTCTCTACTGCCTTCTGCATGTCGTCGATGCTGCGGATGGGCTCATCGTTCACCTTCTGTATGATGAAGCCTTTGCTTATGCCTTCGTCCTTCATCGGACCGGCACCCACCTTTATCACCTCTATACCGTAGCTGATGCCCAGCTGATTCTTCTGGTCGGCGGTTATCTCGCGGAAGTTGGCTCCCAGCACATCCATGTCGGCGGTCTTCACCACACTGGTGTTGCCCTGGGCATTCTTCAGTGTCACGGTCTTCTCCTGCTTCTTCTTGTTGTGCAGATAGGTCACTTTCACCTTGTCGCCAGGACGCTTCGATGCCAGATATTCCTGCATCTCAGCCATCTTGGTGATTTTCTTGTTGTCGAGCATGATTACTACGTCGCCCTCCGACAGACCGGCTTCTGCACCGGCTCCGCTCTCGTCTACCTTAGCCACATACACTCCGTCGATGGTGCCCAGGTCCACTTCCTTGCCCTTGCTCTGCTGAGCGTCTATGTAGGTGTGGGCATCCTGACCCTGTATGCCGAGGATGGCACGCTGCACGGTACCGTATTTCTTCAGGTCGTCTACTACCTTGTTCATGATGCTCGTGGGGATGGCAAAACCATAACCGCTGTACGAACCGGTCTGCGAATAGAGCATGGCGTTGATGCCTACCAGCTCGCCAGAGGTGTTCACCAGTGCACCACCGCTGTTGCCGGCATTGATGGCGGCATCGGTCTGGATGAACGACTCCACACCGTTGGCATACAGCGAACGGGCCTTGGCACTTACTATGCCGGCGGTCACAGTGCTGTTCAGGTTGAAGGGGTTGCCGACGGCTATCACCCATTCACCCACACGCAACTTATCGCTGTCGCCGATGGGAAGGGTGGGCAGGTTCTTACCGTCTACCTTGATGAGTGCCAGGTCGGTGTTCTTGTCATTGCCTATGATGCGGGCACTGAACTCACGGTTGTCGTTCAATGTCACACGCAACTCATCGGCGCCCTCCACCACGTGGTTGTTGGTCACTATATAACCATCTGAAGATATGATTACACCCGAGCCGCTGGCTTCCCTGCGAGGGGTCTGAACTTGACGACGCTGTGTGCCACCGCCACCACCCGGGTTGCCGAAGAAACCAAAGGGGTTGCTGAAGAAATCTTCAAACGGGTCGCTCTGAACTTCTATCTCCTTCACCTTCGAGGTCTGAACGTACTTGATATGCACCACGGCCGGAAGGGCACGCTCGGCAGCATACGTCAGATCTACTCCTCCCGGAGGCACGGCCACGCCTGTCTCAGGGGTGAGGGCGGTTGCATACTGGGGGGTGAACACCATGGCTGCCAGAGCCATGGCAGCCACTGAGAGTTTCATTGTCTTTACTGTCATAATATCTCGTTTTTTAAGTTTCAAATCTGACTATTTGACTTTTTCGCGTGCAAATATATGGTCAAATTGTCGTGAAACGATGAAAAACGATGATTATTTCTTGTCTTTTAACAAACGGAAAACGTTCGTTAACGCATGTTTGCTATCTTCTCGCTTTTTTTTACGATTGTTAAGGTTCTCACCGCTGTTTCAGCACTTCTACTAGTATGTAGGCTGGACAAAGGACATATCTTCCTCGTCGGGGAAGCGAGATGCTGTGACGACCGTCGGCCTCGCTCACGCTCACTCCGCCAGCTAGCATCTGCTCGTTCTCCTTGCGCGTGCGCCAACTCTCATTCTCCGCTGCCTGGTCCAGTATGGCATAGCCGGAACGGTAGCTGATGACAAAGTCGGCTCCTGTCGTGTCTACTGATATCTCGGTGTTGCCCCTTCTGCGGTATCCGCTCAGCAGGGCACTGCTCAGCGAGTCGGCGTCTACCTCCACGGCCAGCATCTCGCCATTGATGGGCAGGGCACTGTTGGCACTGCTCTCACGCTTGCCACTGCTCAGGCATACATAGACCAGAAGCAGGGCCAGGGTCACCAGACCTACTGTCATGTTCGTTCGGTATCTCATGGGCTGCTGTGAAAATACTGTTGGAAACTGCTGCTACGCATCACTTCATTCAGGGCACCTGTCACCAGATGACGCAGCTGACTGGCTGTCATGGTGCTCTGCACCACACGGATGTACACCACATAGAAACGGTAGTCTCGCACGTTCTCTGCACGAGTCACGTCGCGGTCGCTTATCACTACGGCCAGCATGCGGTCGTTGTCCTTGTGTTCCAGTTTCAGGGTGCCGGTCTTCATATACAGATGATAGCCGCCGGGCAGCTTGCTCTTGTCTACCATCTTGGCACCGGTGCCGCTCTCGCCGCACAACCGCATGCCCTCATACAGGTGACGCTGATAGAAACTGAACAGACGGTCCTGACTCAGACTGTCAAGCAGGGTCCACTCTCTGCTGCCACGCATAGGGGTGGGATAGAGGTGGGCGGTGTAGTCGGTGGTCAGGGCAAACAGCCTGCCATACATTTCGGCCATCTTCAGCGGGGTCAGCTGCAAGGGATAGGAACCCAGGGCGTACTGCTTCAACTGACGGGCGGGCTTGCCCATGTCGCGGAAATGGGAATAGTAGGCGGTGCTCACATTGGGATAGACCCAGGGGAACAGACGGGCGGTCTCTACTCCACGGGAGAGCCACGGACGAACCCACTGCTCATGGTAGAACGTGCTCAGAGAGTCGTGCTCCGAGGTCACCAGACCCAGGTTGCGAAGACCCTGATTCAGTAGACTGCTACCCTGGGCTGGAGGGGGAACGGCACGGGGGGTGAGCAGACCGCCAAGGCCGATGCGCACACGCGGATAGTCCTGGACATCGCTCGACACACGCCACAAGGTGTCGCTCACCTCGGTCATCATGCCGATGTAGGTCACCAGGGCATTGAAGAAATTGCTCGAGTACTGCAGATAGTAGTGGTCGTCCACCCAGCCGCCATGACCTGCCTCATCGGCTGCCACACTGGTGAAGGGTGGGTCAAACACATACGTCGGACCAAAGTGCACCAGACTGCCCTGATCGCTGTTGAATGGGGTGGGAGGCATCAGGGTCAGCTGACCCCATGAGATTCTGTTGAGGGTCTGAGAGGTCACTGCAGCGTAGGTGAGGGGCTTCATGGATGAACCAGGACCCGGCTGCATGTACTGCAGGTTCATGTTGCCGAAATACAACTGGTTCTCACGAGCTATGGGGTTCAGATAGGTACGCTCGTGGGTCTCACGCACCTGCTCCTCATCGTTGGGGTCGATTACGTAACGCTTACCCTTGTAGTCGGACAGCAGACGCACGCGACCGTCACCGTCCATGCCCACTACTGAGGCCTGCATGCCGTGGGTGCTGTCGCGCAGCAACTGCTGTACACGGTGCTGCAGACGGGCATCGATGGTCAGCGTGTCGTTGCTCTTGTGATGACTGTCCGACACGTAGTCGAACAGTCCGGCATACTCGCGCAACCAATACAGGTCGCTGCCATGGGGATAGACCAGACGACGGCTGCCGTTCACACGCATGTTCTTCACCAACAGCTCTTCGTCATTGCCGTGCAGAGAGTGGGTGAAGGTGGTGCTGCCATCGCTGTGCATGAACTCTGCCACATCGGTGCGGCGCAGAGGGAACACATGACTCTTCATGGCATAACTCTCGCCATCACGATGGAGCGACACTTCATAACGGTCGAAATGCTTGTCGCGACAGTCGATGATGGCTGTGCGACCGCCAGAGGTCCAACCTGCTGGCACCTCATACTGCACGAAATGGTCGTCGCGACGAGGACCCACGGGGCGGACACGCTCCATACGGTCAGCACGGTGCACCTCGCTGTACACCTGACCCTGCCACTGACGGTTGTCGGCATCGGGACTGTGAAGGGAGTAGAAACCATTGTTCAAGGCCAGCTCATAACCCTTGCCTATGTGACGCAGGTGTATGATATTGTCAAAACGGTTGCGCTTCTTCAAGTTGTCGCGAAAAGCCTGATACAACGAGTAGGTGAACGGACTGATGAGGGTGTCGGCATACATCTGATCCACACTCTCGGTCATACGCAGACGCTGTTCTATGTCGTTCCACAGTGGGGTCAGGTTGTCGTCGTTCTTCAGACGACGGTCCTTGCCGCGGTAGGTGCTCAACAGGGCGTTGATGGGCTGAAGGTCGCTCTCTGCCTGACGCATGGCTGTGTTCAGATTGAAACGCCATGCCTCCTTGCCGCCATATAGACTGCGGTAGTTGTTGCCAAACAGCACTACTATGGCAAAGACTGCCACGTACGCACCGAAAAACCACTTGTCGCCACCATGCTCATGCCACTGACGCATGCCCTTCAGGTAGTCGTGGGCCACCTGCTCGTCGCGCTGCTCACGCCACAGGCAGAAGAGCACGCCCAACAGCAGGGCAAAGAGGGTGGACACTATCAGGGCGTTGTGGGTGAGGAAGGGGAAGTCCTGACCGAAAAACACCATCCTGTTGGTGTTGGCCAGCCATACAAAGGTCATCTGGACGGCGATGAGCAGGGCCACTGCCCACGACAGCATCCTGCCCGACGACGACGCACTGGGCATGCGCATCACAAACCACAGGAAGAGCAGGGCAAAGACGATGATGCACACTGGCAGTACACTGGATATCTCACCCACCACATAGCGCGAGAGGATGACATCGCTCAACTGGGTGGGCCAGGTCACTCCCTTGCGGAAATGGGGCGAGGGCACAAACAGACGGCCGTCGGTGGCCAGACTGTCGCCCTTGTTGTTGTGATACTGGATGAACCACTGGTTCTGTGCTGCCTGCAACAGACGCTCGCTGTTGCGTTCCAGTATGTTCTCGCCACGCATGATGGTGCCCACCTCCTGGGTGTGAATCAGGGCACGGTACTTGAAATGGCCGTTGGCGTCCAGAAAACGGGGCACACTGTACAGCATCACTACCATAAACAGGGATATGCTGCCCAACGCCCACCAGCGGCGGTGATGCAGACTCTGCCACCAGTGACTCTCGCGCAATACGCGCCAGGTCACCAAGACTATCAGCACGGCTATCACTATCAGGGTGGCACGGGCGTAGGTCAACCACGACTCGCCCCACAGTGGACGACTGTCGTAGGCCTTGCCCAACAGCCATGAGGAACCCAGCACGCCCAGCACTACCAACAGCACACTCAACAGGGTCAACTGGCGGGCAAGGAGCTGATGACTGCCTTTCACGCTGCGCCTGTGCACCATCAGCAGATAGGCGCTGTACAGACAGGCGAAGATGATGAAGAGTATGGCATAGCCTGGGTCACCAAGGAGGAATGATACTATCGCCACACCGATGTTCACACCATGCCACGCCAATGGCAGGTGGCGCAGACAGAGCCACTCTCCTGTGAAGAAGGCCATAAGGGGAAGGGCCAGACATACTAGCGGACCGTGACCTATCAGAACCACTACTATCACTGCCATCCACATGCCCACTATCGTCTCACGCTGACGTTTGCCGTCAGCTCGCAGACGGTGATAGGCTTCTCTCATCACACGGGGCACTCTGCCGTAACGGGCTATGAGGGTGCTCAGCATCAGCACGGTCATCATACATACGGTCACTACCATGCCGTTGCGCAGGAAACCGCCCTCCATGCGGTACACCTGAAACACATGACGGGTGATGTCCTCTACAGGGGGGAAGACGGCGATACGCCACAACAGAAACAGACGAAGGGTGATCAGGGGGATGAAGAAAAGCCAGATGCCCAGGGCAAAGGCACCACGGCTGCCACCGCGCCATAGCACACTGCATACCACAAGGGCAAAGGACAACAGCACGAACAGCAACAGCCAGATGAAACCGTCGGTCACAAACAGGTTGCTGCCACCGGTCAGCGGACTCTCGCTGCGCAGGTCGTCCACGCTCAACCACCACTTAGCACCGGAAGGGGTGGACAGGTAATACTGGTGGTTCCTGTCGGCC
>OMSQ01000038.1 GCA_900313805.1 uncultured Prevotella sp.
ATCGACCCCGGCACATTGAATCCCTACGAGCACGGTGAATGTTACGTGACCGTAGACGGCATGGAAACCGACTTGGATCTGGGTCATTATGAGCGTTTTACCGGTATCCACACCACCCGTAGCAATTCTATCACCACAGGCAGGATATACAAGACAGTAATAGACCGTGAGCGTCGTGGAGACTATTTAGGAAAGACCATTCAGGTAGTGCCCCACATTACCGACGAGATAAAGCGCAGGATGCTGCGTGAAGAAGGACAGGACGAGCAGTTAGACTTTGTCATCACCGAGGTTGGCGGCACGATTGGTGACATAGAGAGTGCCCCATTTATGGAAGCCATCCGTCAGTTGCGCTGGCAACTGGGCAGAGATGCGGTATGCGTCCATCTGACGTATGTTCCGTATCTGAAGGCCGCCGGTGAATTGAAGACCAAGCCCACCCAACATTCAGTAAAAGAATTGCAGGGAATGGGCATCCAACCCGACATACTCGTGCTGCGTAGCGAGCGTCATCTTGACGATGCACTCCGCAGCAAGGTGGCATCCTTTTGCAATGTAGATTTGGAGTGTGTGGTACAGAGCGTGGATATGCCTAGCATCTATGAAGTACCAGTGAGCATGCAGGAGCAGGGTTTAGATGCTGCCATACTGCGCAAGATAGGCATACCAGTGGGTGAGCGTCCTGCGATGCTTCCTTGGCGCAATTTTCTGTCGAAGCAGCGCAGTGCCACGTGCGAGTTGCATGTGGCATTGGTGGGCAAGTACGACTTACAGGATGCGTACAAGAGCATACGTGAGAGTTTGAATCTGGCTGGTATCTACAACGACGTGAATGTGAAGATACAGTTTGTGAACAGCGAGGAAATAAGTCAGGAGAACATTGTCAGCCTTCTGAGCGGTATGTCTGGCATTGTGATATGTCCTGGTTTTGGCAGTCGTGGCACAGAGGGTAAGATAATAGCGTCAGAATACGGTCGTATGCACAACATTCCCACTTTTGGCATTTGTCTGGGTATGCAGATGATGGTGATAGAATTTGCCCGCAACGTGCTTGGTCTCACAGATGCCAACAGCAGCGAGATGGACAGCGACACCCCACACAATGTAATAGACTTGATGGAGGAGCAAAAGAGCATCACCCAGATGGGCGGAACCATGCGACTAGGCTCATACGAGTGTGAACTTGTTGTTGGCAGCCGAGCATACGAGGCCTACGGTGGCGAGTTGTCGGTAAGCGAAAGGCACCGTCATCGCTACGAATTCAACAACAGTTACAAGTCAGAATATGAGTCACATGGCATGAAGTGCGTGGGTGTAAATCCTCAGGGCAACCTAGTAGAGATAGTAGAGATACCATCACATCGCTGGTATATCGGCACACAGTTTCACCCTGAATATTCCTCTACAGTGCTGCATCCTCATCCACTGTTCATGTCGTTTATAAAAGAGTGTAAGAATGGAGCAGTTGAAGCATGAGTGCGGAGTTGCGTTGATACGCCTGCTTAAGCCACTGTCATATTACGAGAAGAAATATGGCACATGGCGCTATGGTCTGAACAAGTTGTATCTGATGATGGAAAAGCAGCACAACCGCGGTCAGGAGGGTGCCGGTGTGGCCTGTGTGAACCCCGATGCTCCCATTGGCGAAGAATATATGTTCAGGGAAAGGGCTGAGGGTAAGGATGCCATAACCGAGGTATTCAAGCGCATCGACAAGACATTTGAAGGTCAGTTGTACATGGGTCACCTGCGCTATTCCACCACAGGCAAGAGCGGACTGCAGTTTATACATCCTTTTCTACGTCGCAATAACTGGCGAGCCAAGAATCTGTGTCTGTGTGGCAATTTCAACATGACCAACATTGATGAAGTATTCAAATTTCTGACAGACCAGGGTCAGTCGCCCCGCATATATGGAGACTCCTACATAACCTTGGAACTGATGGGTCACCGTCTGGACCGTGAGGTGGAGCGGCTATATCAGGTAGCCCGTAAAAAAGGATTGGAGGGCACATCCATCACTCGTTACATAGACGAGCATGTGGACATGTCTAACGTGCTTGGTAGTACCATGCCCCACTTTGATGGAGGTTACGTGATGTGCGGCTTGACAGGTAGCGGCGAGATGTTTGCCGTGCGCGATCCCTGGGGCATACGTCCAGCATTTTGGTACCATGACGAAGAAGTAGTAGTAGTGGCGTCAGAGCGCCCAGTGATACAGACCACCTTTGACCTGCCGTCCGAATCCATCCATGAATTGCATCCAGGAGAGTCACTCATAGTACACAACAGCGGAGAGATTCGTCTGAAGCAGATACTCCCTGCCAAGGAGTTGAAGGCCTGCAGTTTCGAGCGAATCTATTTCAGCAGAGGTTCCGACAGGGACATATACAACGAGCGCAAGAAGTTGGGTGAACTGTTGACCCCATCGATTATGCGAGCCATTTGCGGAGATGTGTCTCATACTGTTTTTTCCTACATCCCCAACACGGCCGAAGTTGCCTTTTACGGCATGACCGACGGTGTTCGTCGTCTCAACCACGAAGTACGTATAGAGAAGGTGGTGTGGAAGGACATAAAATTGCGCACCTTCATAAGCGACGGTTCCGAGCGCAACGACCTGGCCGCCCATGTTTACGACATAACATACGGTTCGCTTACCCCCTACGAAGACAATCTGGTGATAATAGACGACTCCATAGTACGTGGCACCACGCTGAAGGAGAGCATCTTCAAGATACTGGATCGTCTGCGCCCCAAGAAGATAGTGATGGTGTCGAGTTCTCCCCAGATACGCTATCCAGACTATTATGGTATAGACATGTCGCACTTGGAGGAGTTGTGTGCCTTTCGCGCCGCCATGGCACTTATAGAAGAACGAGGCATGCATCATTTGGTGATGGAGACCTATCGTGCATGTAAAGAAGATCCGTTATCTGCCAATCATGTCCGTGCCATCTATGCACCGTTCAGTGTAGACGAAATCAACCGCAAGATAGTAGAGATGCTGCGTCCAGAGGACATGCATACACCCATAGAGTTGGTATATCAGAGCATAGAAGGTCTCCACGAGGCCTGTCCCAATCATCCTGGCGACTGGTATTTTACCGGTCACCACCCCACTCCTGGTGGCATCCGCATGGTGAACCAGGCCTTTGTGAAATATGCAGAGCAGATATTAAACATTTCGACGTTAGAAGAATGAGAAGAGCAAGACTAATACTCGAAGACGGCACCGAGTTCGTTGGCAGCTCGTTTGGATACGAAGCTGGCACGAGAGGCGAAGTAGTATTCAACACTGCCATGACCGGTTATCCTGAGAGTTTGACAGACCCCAGTTATGCCGGTCAGATATTGGTGACCACCTATCCACTGATAGGCAACTATGGAGTGCCCGATACAGGCAGTGGTGCTGATGGTCTGCCATTGTTTATGGAAAGCAATCGTATCCATGCCAAGGCATTAGTAGTAGCAGATTACAGCGAACAGTACTCACATTGGAATGCGCGAGAGTCACTGTCCTCATGGTTGAAACGAGAGCGAGTGCCAGGCATTACCGGCATAGACACCCGTCGTCTGACCAAAGTATTGCGTGAGCATGGTGTGATGATGGGACAAGTGTTGACAGACGGAGATGACGAAGAGTCGCTGTCTGTTGAAAGAGATGACTATGGCAGAGTGAACTGGGTGGAGCAGGTGAGTTGCAAGGAAGTAATCACCTATCCTTCAGTTGGCGAGAAGCGTTATCGTGTGGTATTAGTGGACTGCGGAGTAAAAGCCAACATCATAAGGTGTTTGATAAAGCGCGGTATAGACGTGGTGCGGGTGCCATGGGATTATGACTTCAATGATTTGGATTTTGACGGTTTGTTTTTAGCCAATGGTCCAGGTGACCCTGAGCGCTGCGAAACGACAGTCAGCCATATCCGTACATTCTTGTCCAGTACTAACATTCGTCCTTGTATGGGCATCTGCTTAGGCAACCAGTTGCTGGCCCGTGCCGCAGGAGCCAGCACATACAAATTGAAGTACGGGCACCGCAGTCACAACCAGCCAGTTCAGCAAGTCGGCACGAATAAGTGTTTTGTAACATCGCAGAACCACGGTTATGCTGTTGACAGCAAGACATTGCCAGAGGACTGGGAGCCCCTTTTTGTGAACATGAACGACGGTTCCAACGAGGGCATCCGCCACAAAGTGAACCCCTGGTTGTCGGCCCAGTTTCACCCTGAGGCATGCTCGGGTCCTGTAGATACAGAGTTTCTGTTTGATGATTTTTCAAAAATGTTAGGACAATGGGAAAGAAGATAACAAAAGTGCTGTTGTTGGGCAGTGGTGCATTGAAGATTGGTCAGGCCGGAGAATTTGACTACAGCGGAGCTCAGGCATTGAAAGCCTTGAAGGAAGAGGGCATTCATACCGTGCTCATCAATCCCAACATAGCCACTGTTCAGACCTCGGAAGGGGTGGCAGACACCATTTATTTCCAGCCCGTTCAGTTCGACTTTGTGAAACGTATAATAGAGCAAGAGCGTCCTGACGGCATATTGCTCTCCTTTGGTGGTCAGACTGCACTGAACTGCGGTGTGGAATTGTACGAGAAGGGAGTATTGGACAAATACGGTGTGGAAGTGCTGGGCACTCCTATTCAAGCCATAATAGACACAGAGGACCGCGACCTGTTTGTGAAGCGTTTGGACGAGATAGGCGTGAAGACCATCAAGAGTGAGGCTTGTAGCAGCATAGACGAAGTGCGTCGTGCAGCCAGGGAATTGGGTTTCCCCGTAATTCTTCGTGCAGCCTACGCCTTAGGCGGTCTTGGTTCCGGTTTTTGTGACAACGAAGAAGAGTTGCAGGTCCAGGCAGAGGAGGCCTTCTCGTTCTCGCCTCAGGTATTGGTAGAGAAATCGTTGAAGGGTTGGAAAGAGATAGAATACGAAGTGGTGCGCGACCGTTACGACAACTGCATCACCGTATGTAACATGGAGAATCTGGACCCTTTGGGCATTCACACGGGAGAGTCGATAGTAGTGGCACCGAGTCAGACCCTCAACAACAGCGAGTATCATAAGTTGCGTGCATTGGCCATAAAGATAATAAGGCACATCGGGATAGTTGGAGAATGCAATGTGCAATACGCCTTAGACCCTGTTTCAGAAGACTACCGTGTGATAGAAGTGAATGCCCGTCTGAGTCGTTCGTCGGCTTTAGCATCCAAGGCCACAGGTTATCCACTAGCTTTTGTAGCCGCCAAGTTGGGCCTTGGTTACGGACTTTTCGAGTTGAAGAATTCGGTAACCAAAACCACCAGTGCATTCTTTGAGCCGGCACTTGACTATGTAGTAGTAAAGATACCGCGTTGGGATTTGACGAAATTTCACGGAGTGAAGCGTCAACTTGGTTCATCCATGAAGAGCGTAGGCGAAGTGATGGCTATAGGCCGTACATTTGAGGAAGCCCTTCAAAAAGGTCTTAGGATGATAGGCCAGGGCATGCACGGATTTGTGGAGAACCATGAAATCAAGATACACGACATATCCGCTGCCCTTCACGAGCCCACCGACATGCGCATATTCGTATTGTCAAAGGCCATGGAGATTGGCTACAGTGTAGACAAGATACACCAGTTGACCATGATAGACTGCTGGTTTCTGAAGAAGTTGAAACATATCGTAGACATAAGCCATCGTTTGAAAGAGTACACGTGGTTATCTGACATAGAGCCCTATATGGAGCCATTAGAACTGATAGAATACATAGAAGAGCCAGGTTTTGCCACCTTGTTACATGAAGCCAAGGTTTATGGTTTTTCCGATTTCCAGATAGGTCGTGCCATAGGTTTAGAGCGAGTGATGAGCATGGATCAGGCTGGTTTGTTAGTACGTTCCTGGCGCAAGGAATTAGGCATCACCCCCACAGTAAACCAGATAGACACCCTGGCAGCAGAGTATCCAGCCCAGACCAACTATCTATATTTGTCTTACCTTTAAAAACTAGAATAATTATGTGTGGAATAGCAGCAATACTCAACATAAGAGAGCAGACACAGTCACTGCGTGAGAAAGCGTTGTCGATGAGCAAGAAGCTCCGTCATCGTGGTCCCGACTGGAGTGGAATATACAGTGGCGGTACAGTAATACTTACCCACGAGCGTTTAAGCATAGTAGACCCGGAGAGTGGTGGTCAGCCCCTTTTCACGTCAGACAGGAAGCAGGTGTTGGCTGTGAATGGCGAAATATACAACCACAAGGAGATACGTAGAGAATATGCCGGCCGTTATGAGTTCCAGACCGGTTCTGACTGTGAGGTCATCCTGGCTCTGTATCGAGACAAGGGCATAAACTTTCTAGAGAATCTGAGCGGTATCTTTGCATTTGTGCTTTATGATGAAGAGCGTGATGAATTCTTGATAGCCCGCGACCCAATAGGCGTGATACCCTTGTAC
>OMSQ01000042.1 GCA_900313805.1 uncultured Prevotella sp.
CTGGTAGACGTATGATGACGAGTCCTTCATGCCTTCAGACCAGTCCTCGAGATAGAGGTTGACATTGATGCCCTTTGATCTGGCATATCTGACCACGTTGCGTATATCCTCGATATGCTCTTCAGGCGACTTATTCAGTTGCAGAGTACAGTGTCTGAGCGACCCTTTAGCAAGGAGGTTGAGCGTCTTGCATCCACAGTCACGAATCCAGTCCACACTTCTCCCCCCATCCACGAATCCGAGCACCTCCACCTTTTCCAGTTTTTCGATTTTCTCGGCGAAGCGGCATATCATCCTGACAGCCTCTTTCTCCCCGTCAGAGACCCTTGCCGATGCCACTTCTATGCGGTCCACATTGAGGTCGCTGAGCAGCATACGTGCTATCATGAGTTTCTCGTGAGGCAGGAAAGACACGCCGTTAGTCTGCTCGCCATCTCTCAGAGTGGAGTCCATGATTTCCACAAAGGGCGGAGTGCGCCGATGTCCGTTTATCTGTTCCGCTTTTCCCATACCTCAATTTTATCTTTGTTAGCCACGAGGAAATCAATGTCATCGAGTCCGCTCATCAGACAGAGTTTCTTATATGCGTTTATCTCGAATTGCTCACTGTGATTAGTAGAGAGATTTGTCACCGTCTGATTGGGCAAGTCGACAGTAACCAGAGCCTTTGGATTGTCATGAACCGTCTGGAACAGTTCCTTGAGGAATGCCTCGCTCACCTGTACCGGCAGCACGAAATTATTCAGTTCATTGTTTTTGTGGATATCGGCGAAGAAGCTGCTGATGACCACCCTGAAGCCATAGCCTGCGATGGCCCATGCCGCATGCTCACGCGAAGAACCCGACCCGAAGTTTTTGCCAGCCAGGAGTATGCAGCCAGAATAAGAAGGAATGTTGAGTACGAAGTCCTTGTTTACAGAGCCGTCAGCATTGTATCGCCAGTCTCTGAAGAGATTGTCGCCGAAGAAGCTCTCTTCGCGCGTGGTAGCCTTGAGGAAGCGTGCAGGGATGATCTGGTCAGTGTCTACATTCTCGAGAGGCAGAGGCACGCAAGTAGAAGTGATGATATCGAATTTCTGTTTCATAATAGCGTTCTTGGATCAGTAATTACCCCCGTGAGGGCTGCTGCTGCAGCAGTCAGAGGTGATGCGAGAATAGTGCGAGAGCCCGGTCCCTGTCGTCCCTCGAAATTGCGGTTAGAAGTAGATACACAGAGTTTCCCTGACGGCACCTTGTCGTCATTCATAGCCAGGCAGGCGCTACATCCAGGCTGACGGATTTCGAATCCTGCCTCTTGTAGTACCTTGTCCAGGCCTTCCTTTCTGATTTGCTCATCCACGGCCCATGAACCCGGTACGAGCCATGCCACCACACCTGCAGCCTTTCGTCTGCCCTTAACCACCGATGCGAAGACCCTGAAGTCCTCTATGCGTCCGTTAGTACAGGCGCCGAGGAAGACATAATCCACCTTAGTGCCCAGCAGTTTCTGTCCAGCCTGGAAGCCCATATATCCCAGAGCCTTTTGGAAGTTAGCATCACCATTTTCAGGAATAGCCTCCGTGACACCTATGCCCATGCCGGGATTAGTGCCGTATGTGATACGCGGTTCAATGTCAGCGGCATCGAAGCACAGTTCTTTGTCGAACACAGCATCATCCCCACTTTTGAGAGTCTGCCAATAAGCAAGAGCCTTGTCCCACTCATCACCTTTCGGTGCATATTCCCTGCCTTTGATATAATCAAACGTAGTGTCGTCTGGTGCGATGAAACCGCCCCGTGCCCCCATCTCGATAGACAGGTTGCAGAGAGTGAGTCGTCCTTCCATAGACAAGTCTCTCACCACGCTTCCGGCATATTCAATGAAGAATCCCGTAGCCCCAGATGTAGAAATCTGCGCCATCAGGTATAGTGCCACATCCTTGGCAGTGACCCCCTCAGCGAGTTTTCCGTCAATGGAAATGCGCATTGACTTCGGTTTCTGTTGCAAGATGCACTGCGAAGCCATCACCATCTCCACCTCAGAAGTGCCTATGCCGAACGCCACAGCCCCCACAGCCCCATGAGTAGAGGTGTGAGAGTCGCCGCAGACGATGGTCATGCCAGGCAGTGAGAGTCCTTTCTCCGGTCCCACCACATGAATGATGCCATTATCCTTTGACATCATGCCGAAGTGAGCGAGTCCGAAGTCGGCAGCATTCTTTTCCAGCATATCCACCTGTTTTTTCGACACGGGGTCGGTGATAGGTTTGTCCTGGTCGTGAGTGGGCGTGTTATGGTCAGGCATGCAGAAGATCTGTTGTGGCCGGAAGCACATCAGCCCTCTCTGTCTCATCCCTTCGAAAGCCTGTGGTGAAGTCACCTCATGACAATACAGTCTGTCGATATAGAGTTGAGTAGGTCCGCCATCGATCAGTTGTACCACATGCTTATCCCAGATTTTGTCGAATAGAGTGTTCATTATCAATCAAGTTTATAAATCAAAATTTCATCCAGAATTGTCGTTCCACGTCATCCATGTGTTCAATAGCATATCTGAGGGAAGTGCGTGACATTTCGTGAGCGTGCTGTTCGAGGAAGCTTCTTAGCAGTTCCATGTCAGCATGCTTTCCCATCTCCCTTAGCATCCACCCCACTGCTTTGTGCATGAGGTCGTGTGTGTGGTGGAGGTGTATCTCAGCATAGCGCAGGCACCATGATGGGTCGCCCATGCGCGATGTCATCCACGTGCACACCATGCTTATGCGCTGTCGCCAGAGGCTGGAGCTGTGAGCCAGTTGGTCTATCACCTCCCGTTTGTCGTTGATATCAGACGGCAGCATCAGCCATCGTCCGATGATTTTCGGTGCAGACAGGTCTACGAGGTCCCAGTTGTTTGCCTGGTCCGCATACTTCAGGTACATTCGTACAATCTCGTCCCGCGCTTTTATGGCCTTCACGTCGTTCACCAGTCGTCTGTTGGCGAGTTTTTCGAACCTATGCACGAGTATGAGCCATCCGCAGAGTCGCACCTCGTGGTAGCGGCAAGCGAGCAGTGCCGGCACCTGTTCGAGCGGCAGGTCGGCAGCCTGCTTCACCACCATCCTGGTCTGTGGCACCTTGAGTCCCAGGAACTCGTCGCCCTCGCCATATTCCCCTGGTGCCGTCTTGAAGAACCGCATGAGGTTGAGTCGCTGCAGCTCATTGCGCATCGACTCCATGAGAGCGATTATGTCGTGTGCGGAGGCTGGCATATTTTTATTCTGTTTGTAAGACGGTGCGAAGATACGAAAAATGGAGGAAAGTCAAAACATAATACTCCCGATTTTTCGGACAAGTGCATTGGTTAACGAAATAAAGCATTAATTTTGCAGGTGAATGGGGGATACCCTGATTAAATAGTTAGTAATAACTGACATAAATGGATATGAATATAAACGGTTTCATGCCTGAAAAGCCTATAGGCTCTTGTCCTGAGCTGACGGAGTATATACAAAGAGTGGGATTTCTGCCGCTATTGGACAGTGGCATAGCCGGTTATTCCGCCGAGGAGTTGGTGGAAGACGACTGCCGCTACGTAGTGATACCCGACGGCGGCTGGGACTGGCCTTTGTGGAAGTGGAAAGGTCAGGTGGCGCGAGAGGGCGACATTGTGTATGGCAAGTTCTTTGCTGGCAAGGCCGGTTTTGTGAGCCGAGAGTGGTGGTGCGACCTGTGCAACTACCGCAGGCATGTCCACCCTGCGCCTGTTGAGGGTTCTATAGAAGAGGCCATACTGTTGACATTGCAGGAGCATGGTAGCATGGTGACCCGTGACCTGCGCAAGGCCTGCAGTTTTACAGGTGAGAAGATGCGCAGTCGTTTTGACGCTTATATCACCCGTCTGCAGATGTCATGCAGGATAGTGACCGAAGACTTCGTATATCCTCGTGACCGTCATGGCAGGGAATACGGTTGGGGCTGGTCACTGCTCACTACTCCCGAGCAGTTGATGGGAGTTTCGAGTTGCACGTGCTCTCGTTCGCCTGAAGAGTCATACGAGCGTATTTTTCTCCACATGAAGC
>OMSQ01000057.1 GCA_900313805.1 uncultured Prevotella sp.
GGTAGTGGTGATCCCACGTGGTGGTGGGCACGTAGTACTTGTCGGGAACGGAGAAATACCAGCGGTGGGGACGCAACTGCTCCAGAGACTGGTCGTAGAGGGTGGCCATTAACTGGGCAGCGGCGGGCTTGCCCTTCTGGTCGAGCACACGCAGGGTCCACGTCTCATCCTGACCCGGGGTCAGACGGTCGCGGAAGGTCACCCATTCCATCTTCAAATCCTTTATGGGCAGGGGCTTGTATATCTGGGTGGAATGACGGTACAACTCTCCTTCCTTCACCCATGCCACGGTATAGAGCACGCCCTGACCGTACTCGGGCTTGTAACGCAGCTCACGGGTCACGAGCGACTGGTCGAACGACAACTCACCCTCCTCCAGTATCTTGTCTTCTGATATGAGGAAGTATTTGGCATACACATTAGGATCGCTGCTGCCCATCTGTATGGTCACAGGACCGCCATCGCGGGGGAAGGTGTCGGCGGTCACGTAGAACCAGTCATGGGTCTTCTCCACAGGTGCCTTGTCCTTCAGAGAGAAGAAGGTGAACTTGCGTTCTATCTCGTCGTCACCGCAAACGGCCTTGAGCTTGTGGGCACCACTGGCCATGTGCTTCTTCTCCCATTTCAGAGGCATGGGCTTGTTGGCTGGGGCATGGTAGGGATGGCTCTCGTCGCCATCGATATAGTAGGTCACATCACCGTCTATCGGCGTGCCTGCCATGTTCAGACGGGTGAAGGTGACAGTGTGCAGGGTGTCGGTCAACAGACGGTCGCCGTTTATGCTACAGTCAAGCATGGTCTTCTTGCCGCTCACAGGAGCTGACACACGACCCTCACGGGTCTCGCCGGCCTGGTCGGTCACCTTGGCCTCGGCCACTATGTTGTAGAAGTAATAGCCGCGCTCCTCGTGCTTGGGCATCACCATGGGCATGTCCACCACAAAGGCACCGTCGCCGTCGGTGATGGCTGTGCCGCGCTTAATCTCTTCTCCGTCGAAGTTATAGCTGCCACCATAGTGACGACGGCTCCACCACCACCAGGCATGCTGGCGCTTGATGACATACTCCACCTTGGCACCCTGAACGGGCACGCCGGCATAACTCAGTGCATGACCCTTCACCTGGATGGTGTCGCCGTTCTCATACTCCTGGGTGATGGCGGGGAACTCCACACGGAAGGTGGGTCGCTTGTATTCCTCCACGCCTATCAGGGCGGTGCTGCTCCTGCCGTTATACGAGCACTTCACGCGGAAACGACCAGTCAGCGTGTTCTCTGGCAACTCGAAGGTGGTGGACACCACACCGTACTCGTCGGTGGTCAGCGTCTCTTCCTTCAATATCTTGCCGTTGACATCGTGGAGGGTCAGAACGGCACGCTTGCCAACAGCCACCTCGTTCTGGTCGTGGTTCTCATGCTTGTAGCATATCGCTGCAGCATACACCTTCTGACCGGGACGGTACAGACTGCGGTCGGTAAACACTTGTATCTGGGCATTGTAGGCATCACTCTGGTTGTCGTAGTAGTTGCTGTAGACACTGCCGGGCAGGGCGTAGCGCTCGGTATCGGTCACGGGCCGGAAGGACAGGTAGCTCTCTTTGAACCTCTTGCGGAAACTGCCTTTGGCATCGCAGGTGATGGTCTCTATGATTCTCTCATCTTTATAGCCCCAGTCTTTCCATACCTCAACTCTGGCACCGGGAACAGGCTGACCAGTGGTGGCACTCACCACACCATAATACATGGTGTCGCCAGGCAGCTCCACACCGTATATCAGCAGGTCGCTCACACGAAGCAGGTTCATGCTGCTGTCCATCTTCTTGTTGTCTGTGCTCATCTCTATCAGATACACACCGCTCTCCAACGGAGGCAGGGTGATGGTGGTGTCGGTATCCTCGTAGTTCTGCTTGCCGGAGAACAGCACATTCCAGGTCTTCTCGCTGCCAGGCACACAGGCCTTGCGCACCTCTTTCTCGTTGTCTTTCAGGTTCTTGTGAAAACTGCCGTCCAGGGTGGTGCGGGTCAGTTTCACTGTCACCTTGTGCACGTTGCGCACATCGTTCAGCCTCACTGTCTTCTCCTGATGAGGCAGTATCACGTTGTCGCTCACGTCAAGATAGGCATAGGGCTGGGTCAGCTTCTCATACTCGTTGCGAAGTATGTTGGTGCGGGGCCATTTGCCCCACTTGCCAA
This sequence comes from uncultured Prevotella sp., assembly GCA_900313805.1. Taxonomy (GTDB): domain Bacteria; phylum Bacteroidota; class Bacteroidia; order Bacteroidales; family Bacteroidaceae; genus Prevotella. The sequence goes on from OMSQ01000057.1 coordinate 2,191, forward strand.
GGGCGTAGTTGATGTACTGGATGCGCTCGCTCCTGTCATAATAGCCGCGCTCCATCAACTCATAGCGCTGCACGGCCACCTCGCCGGCTACCTCCAGGTCGCTGTATGCCTCGGCAAGGGAGTCCAGACGGGACAGGGTCTCCGACAGACTGGCATTGCCGCTCCTGCGGTAGTTGTACACCAGGGCATCCATGCCGCTCAGACAGGCTGCCGAGCGCAGGCTGGTGCCCTTGTAATAGTCGTGCATCTTCTGAAAACGGCTGGAGGTCATGCCAACAAGCGAGAGCAGGTCGTCATTGTACCACTTGCTGTCCTTGCCAGCGGCTATGAAGGGCTTCAACTCGCTCGCCTTGTGACGCGCCAGAAGGACAGGGTCGCTCATCGCCTCGTCAAAATAGGCCTGACTCTTGTCGCCGCCCAGACGCCACGAAAATCTCTGATACACCATGCCAAGCATGCAGGCATGTACGGCACTCATCACAGGGTCTTTCTGACGCAGATTCTCATGACGGGCCTCCATAAGCGCCACATTGGGAGCCAGAGAGTCGTAGTCAAGGTCGTAGACAGTGTTCAGATAGTGCATCTGCGCCATCAGCCAGTGACCGTAAGCCTTCTCTTTCTCGGCTTTCTTTATAATTTTTTCAAGCACTTCCATGCCTGTACGGGGCATGTCGTCGTTTTCTGCCTTTTCTACTTCGTTCCACAGAGACTTGTAACTCTGGGCCGACAAATGGAAAGGTATCAGCATCGTAAGAATGAATAGGATAGTGGTTATTTTTTTCATGTCATCATAGTTTTCGGCAAATATACATAAAAAAAAGATATATCCCCTCTATATTATGAAATATTAAGTTTTCTTTACTAATTACTAGGAGATTCTAGGCACTCCTAGAATGCTCTGCACCACTCCCCTCGTCAATAAAAATACTAAAAATGCCAGCCACAGAGCGTGATTGCCCATAGCAGGCCTCAGCAGCAGGTACACTACAAAAAACAGCACGGTGGCAATAGTCGACGACAACAGCATGCCACGGGTGGCAGTGAGGCCGATGAAAATGCCATCCCATACGAACGCCAGCACTCCGCATACTGGCACTAACCAAGCCCACGGCATGTAGGGCACGGCGGCACTCACCACAACGGCATCGCTCGTAAGAAGGGAGAGAAAAGGCTCGCCACCAACTACATACACGCTGGTGAAAACAACGGTCACCATGGCACCTATCACAAGCAGACAGCGGGTCATGCCACGCAAGGCACGAGGATTGTCGGCTCCCGAATACTTGCCGGCAAGGGCTTCGCCTGCAAATGCAAAACCGTCCATCACGTATGAGAATAGCAAGAATAACTGCATCAGCAAGGTGTTGACGGCCAGTATTATAGCTCCCTGACGGGCTCCCGCCGAGAGGAAAAACAGATTGACCGATACCAGACAGAGTGTGCGCAGGAAGATGTCGCTGTTAACACGGAAAAAACGACCCAGTGCACCATCCTGCCATATTCCGCGCCAACACAAATGGCGACGCCACTTGCCGTAGTAGCGGTGCATGATGAACAGCGACATTATCAGACCAAACCACTGGGCACTCAACGTGCCCAAAGCGACACCTTCTATGCCCATGCCCATGACGAAGACGAAAAGGGCGGACAGCAGGATGTTTACCACGTTCTGAGATATGGCCACTACCATAGGAGCACGGGTGTTCTGCATGCCGATGAACCAGCCACTCTGAGCGGTGAGCAACAGCATGGCTGGGGCACCCCAGATGCAAATATTGAAATAACGGCGGGCCAGACTGTTCACACCTTCCTCTGCGCTGATGAGGGCAGAGGCTCCATGCCACAATAACCACTGGCAGATGAGCAACAGCAGGCCGATGCCAAGTGCCACGCTCATGGCGCGCGACCATACCCGCATGCACTCCACAGAACGGAGGGCTCCCAACGCCTGCGACGTGAGACCGCTGGTGCCCATACGCAAAAAACCGAATATCCAGTAGGTCACGTTGAACACCATACTGCCCACGGCTATAGCTCCTATGCTCACCGCATCGCCTATATGACCCACAATGGCAACATCCACCAGACCCAGCAGGGGCACAGTCACATTGCTCACTATAGAGGGGATAGCCAGGCGCAGTATGTCACTGTAGTGCCCCCGCATCGCTCATGGCTTTTCCGGCTTCTCCGAATTTTCCAGGCTTTCCAGACTCTCCGGTTCCTCCTGCTTACGGCCGAATTCGGGGTCTATCTTCAGCAGGGCGGTGATGATGAAGGTGATGCTGCAGGCGCCCATCACTATGAGGAAGAAAGTCTTATAGCCTACCCACTCCTGCAAAGCACCGGCAAAGAGACCGGGTATCATCATCGACAGGGCCATGAAAGCGGTGCACAGTGCATAGTGCGAGGTCTTGTACTCTCCACGACTGAAATAGATGAGATACAGCATGTACGCCGTGAAGCCGAAACCATAGCCAAACTGTTCTATGAACACGCAGATATTGACTATCAGCAGACTGCTGGGCAGGGCGTAACTCATATATACATATACTATGTCGGGCAGGGTTATGGCACATACCATCACCCACAGCCAGCGCTTCAGACCGTCGCGCGCCACTGCCATGCCACCAAGTATGCCGCCAAGTGTCAGACCTATCACACCCACGGTGCCCTGAACCAGTCCGTACTCCTGAGGTGAGAGGGCCAGACCGCCGTTGTTGCCGCCATCGATGAGGAAGAGGGTGGACACCTTTGCCAACAAACCCTCGGGCATGCGGTAGAGCAACATGAACAGGATACCTATCAGCACCTCGCGCCAGGGGAACTTGGTGAAGAAGGTGCTTAGCATGTGACGGATGCTGTGACCTATCTCACCACGTACCATCCTGCGCTTATGGTCCTGAGAGGGACGGGGCAGCACGAAATGATGATATAGCCAAAGACCTATGAAGATGCCTGTCACACCGTAGAACATCAGACTCCATGACAGACGCACATTCCCGCGGAATAGCAACTGCAACTGACCAGCTATCATCACCAGCACTCCCTGGCCAAAGATGGTGGCCAGACGGTAGAAGGTGCTGCGGATGCCAACAAACCACGCCTGCTGATGCTCGTTCAGTCCTAACATATAGAACCCGTCGGCGGCAATGTCGTGGGTGGCGGAAGAGAAGGCCATCACCCAGAAGAAAAAGAGGGTGCCCTGCAACCAAAACGAGGTGGGGATGGTGAACGCAACTCCGCCAAAGGCGGCGCCTATGAGCAACTCCATGGAGATAATCCACCAACGCTTGGTCTTAAGAAGGTCAATTAGCGGACTCCAAAAGGGCTTTATCACCCATGGTAGGTACAACCACGAGGTATAGAAGGTGATTTCGGCATTGCTCATGTCCAACTGCTTGTACATCACCATGGCTATGGTCATCACTGCCACGTAGGGCAGACCCTCGGCAAAATAGAGGGTAGGTACCCATGACCAGGGGTTCCTGCGGATTGCTGTTTTCATCTGTATATCTTTTCTATTTTCGCCCCACGGTAGTAGTGGGTAAGTATTTCTTTATAGTTATATCCTTCTTCTCCCATCATCGCGGCTCCTATCTGACAGAGACCAACACCGTGGCCCCAGCCGGCACCGGTGATGACGAACCGTTGCGGAACGCCGTCCACGGGGTCGAGGGCGTCTACCACGAAGGCACTGCTCAACAGGTGAGTCTGACTCAGTGCACGACGTATCTCCAACTCCTTGCCCAGGGTGAACGAACGCTCACTGCCCTCGATTTTCAATAGAGAGATTCTGCCGCTCTTGCCACGCTCCAAGGCCGTCAGACTGATGATGGCTCCCAACGAGGTCTTCAGATGACGCTCTATGAGTGCGCGAATCTCTGCCTGACTGTACTCCACACGCCAACGGTAGTAGTCGGTGGTCTCCTGGTCATAGTCGCGAAGCACCTGACTCAGCACTTTCTTGTCGGTAGTGTGGCAGTGGGCATCAGGGGCACTGCGTATCCAGGCCTCAGCCTCACGCTCGTCGGTCAGGTCGGGAATGGCACCGTCACCGTCGCGCACGGCAGTGAGGTACGACTTGCTGCTGTTTTCCCAACAGTACTGGAACTCCTCGCTCACACCGCCGCAGCACTTGCTGAAACGGGCATCGCAGATCTCACCGCCAGATGTGAGTATCTGTCCGCGAGTGCTCTTCAACGCATCCACCACTCGCGCACTGCCGGCATGGGTGATGCCCTGATAGCGCTGGCAGTGGTCGTCGGCACATACGTCAAACAGACTGTGATCCTCGCGGTCGTGCCAGCGCACTATGGTGTCGTCTTTCTTCACAAAGGCGAAGAAATGACCTGCGCTGCCATCGTGGCTCTGACGCTTCTCCATCTGAGCCAGAAGCCAACTGCGAGAGATGACGGCATGAGCCTTGAGCAGTTCACTGCTGGCAGTGGCGCTCATCTCACTCGATATCACTGAGGCAAGGTAACTCTCAGCCGACACCTCGTTGATTACCTGTATGTGGTCGGCATCGATAATAAGGTGCAGACGACCCTGGAAGGTGAGACGCTGCTCGCGCTGCCAGTGGAAGTCCTTGCCTATGGTCATGGCTATGGTCCACGAGCAGTCGTCGCTCTTGGGCACGAAGGTCAGGTCTCTGTATGAATTGCCACGCCACAGCAGGGTGCCCTCGTGCATCTCCACACGCTGAGAGCCATTGGCCTGCTTGCCCTTGGCAACGTAGGTGCCGTTGAGCGTGAACTCTACGCTCTCGGCCGACAGCAGACCTACCTCTACCACAGGTTCGCGGCGCATGGTGGGAACACTGCTCTCCTCTTCAATGCGTAAACTCTGGCAAAGGGTGGCAAAGGTATCTTTGTCCATGGCCACTTCGCTAAGTATGTGCTGTACGCTACTCATAGTCAGACGGCGGAAATCACTCTCACGAGGCGTGATGATCAGTCCTGCCATGTCCAAGGCTCCGGGACTCACCAGACGCTGCTCGTCGCCCTCGGCACTATAGCAGGCTGGACGGTGCTTCCTGCGCGGTAGCACCACACTCAGGTAACGGTCGCCATCGCGCCACGACACGATGTTCATCATGGGCTCGGGATGGCTGCTGTCATACAACGGCTCCATAGCACCGTACACACGGCGGAAAAGACGCTCGTCGGTATCGCGCTTCTCGCTGCTGATGAGCAGGGCTGGAACGAGGTAATCGGTTATCTGATACACGGAACCCTCTTCGTGGGTGAACAGCAGGGTGAGGTTACGAGACAGACGCTGCCACGCACGCTGCATGGGAAGGATACCGCGACTGCCGGCCTGAAGGTGCAGATGGTCGGGAGCCGACGCACCGCACTCCGGACCGTTGTAGAACACCATAAGCTGCGGATGCTCGGTCAGAAGACGGTGGATGGTGCCGTAGTGGGGCGCTATGCGCTGAGGCTGGTGCTTGCGGTGAACGATGGTGAGGTGAAGGGGCAGAATGGGGTAGGGGTTCACCAGTATGTCCCAGTTGCTGTCCAAAGGCTTGGATATCTGCACGTCGGGACGCTGAGGAGGACAGAGGAAACAGGGACGCTTCGCCACGCTGCGAGCATCGATACGTGCACCGGTACTCACTATGCGGGCAGGATTCCACTGGACGGTCAGGTCTATCAGACTGCCGCCGCCGCTCTCATCTTCTTCGTTCAGATCGCGTGTCTCTATGCGAGAGAGGTCGCGGAAACGCTGGCGGGCATCATCCCACTTCAGCAACTGACGGTCTACGAAACGGGTGATGCTGTCGTCCTCTTCATCGGCATCCAGTCCCTTGTTCATGCGCTGACGGGCAAGCAACTCTATGGTGCGCAGACGGTCCTTGTACAGGTTGTTGGCATTAACACGCTCTATGCTCAGAGCAGCATCGCTGTTGCCACCCCATCGACGGCACAGGTATAACTCGCTGTAAATGCGCCCTATACGGTAGTGACGACTGAATATCAGTCCCTGAGCATAGTCCTCGCCGTAAGAGGTGTTGGGAAACTGCATCTTACGAGCAAGGGGGGTGAAGAAAGCACGAGGTGCTCCAAGACCGTTGATGCGAAGAGCATTGTTGGGACCGTTCTCGTCGGTCCACTCACGGTGGTCGATGAGACCGGGAGGAAGGGTGTTCAGGTCGAAGTCGCACATTCTGTATGAACCTATCACCATGGCGGCATTATGCCTGCGGAAGGTGTCTACCACCTGCTGAACGGTGTGGGAAGAGGAATAGAGGTCGTCGCTGTCCAACTGAATGGCGAAACGCCCGCAGCGAGGGTCGGCAATGGCGGTGTTCCAACAACCGCCGATGCCAAGGTCTAGACGCTCGGGGATGATATGTATCAGACGCTCGTCGTCTATAGCACGCAGTATCTCTGTGGTGCCGTCGGTGGAGTGGTTGTCTACCACTATCACGTTATAGCGAAACTTGGTCTTCTGGCTCAGGGCCGACTCCACAGCATCAGCGATGGTCTTGGCACGGTTGTACACTGGTATCACCACTGAAGCCTCGGCAGGGAAGTCTTCTTCATAGAAGTCGATGGTGCGAACACGAGTGGGGTCTACAAGCGCACCGGCCTCGCGCAGGTGCTGGGTCACGGCCTGCTCCATCTCCACCTGTACCTCGCGGTTGCGGGGGTTCACATAGTCAAACTGCTTCTCACCAGATGCACGCAGGTCGTCCTCCTGCTCGGTATACAGGTATTCGTTCAGATGGAAGAGCGGACCACGGGTGCTCAGAAAGAGACGGGCACTGTACCAGCCTGCCCAGCGGTAGTCGCTACGGGGCTCGCGCTGAGCCCACGCACGCAGTGACTCACGCTCCACAAGCAACAGGGAACCGAAGTCGAAATCATCGCGCAGACTGCCTTCCTGATAGTCGATGACAGGATGAGCCACACGCTGACCGGCCTCCATCGACCAGTGATCGCTGTACACCATGGGCGAACCAGTGTCGGTGATGGCACGAACCAGGCGCTCTATTGCTCCCAAACCTAACTGAAGGGTGCTGTATTTCTGCCACAACAACAGGTAGGGGGCATCGCCGGTAATGGAAATGTCGCGAAGGGCATCGCTCGAGAAAAGCCCGCCCACCGTCAGCATCTCCACGCCTTCGGGCAACGTATCGCCAACGACATGCTCGTCGGCGCACAACAGCACAACACGGTCCACCAACGGTTCATCCAGCAGCATACGCACGGTGGCAGATGCCACCGTCCAACTGGCACAAGGCACAAAGCAGTCTATTTTTGTGTTCATCTCGTCTCTTTTTTCAATTTGGAAGCCAAAGGTACGTATAAGCGAGAGAAAAACCAAATTTATTTTTGGTTTTTCACTCCTCTTGCACTACCTTTGCTTCGCGAAATGAAAAAGATATTATCATACACCATAAAAGTGGGGCTGCCTCTCCTCTTGGGAGGCGCCATCCTTTACTGGATGTATCGGGGCTTCGACTTCGAACAGGTGCGACGTGTGGTCACCGAAGAGATGAACTGGACCTGGATGCTCCTCTCTCTGCCCTTCGGCGTGCTGGCACAGGTGTTCCGGGCTCTGCGATGGAAACAGACGCTCGCACCGCTGGGCGAGAAACCACGCACCGACAACGCCATATACTCCATCTTCCTCTCATACGCCACCTCGCTGGTGGTGCCTAGGGTGGGCGAGTTCGTGCGCTGCGGAGTGCTGAAGCGCACCGACGGCGTGTCTTTCTCTAAAGCACTGGGCACTGTACTCACTGAGAGGGCGGTAGACACGCTCATGATGATGATGATGACGGTCATGGCCATACTTCTGCAACTGCCCGTCTTCTCCAGTTTCTTCGCCAGGACGGGCACCCGGCTTGACACCCTGCTCGCCTCGTTCACCTCCACTGGCTATCTGGTCACTGCCATCTGCGCCTTGGCAGTCATTGTGCTACTGGTGATGCTAATGCGCCGACTGGCGATATTTAATAAGGTGAAGGGCGTGATGCGCAATATATGGCAGGGAGTGGCCTCGCTACGAAATATAAACGGGCGGGCGCTATACCTCTTCTACACCTTCGCTATCTGGTTCAGCTATTTCCTGCACTTCATGCTCACCTTCTACTGCTTCGAGGCCACGGCCCACCTGGGAGTCAGCTGCGCCTTCGTATCGTTCGTGGTGGGCACAATAGCGGTCATAGTACCAACGCCAAACGGTGCCGGACCATGGCACTTCGCCGTCAAAACCATGCTCATCCTCTATGGAGTGCAGAGCGATGCCGCTCTCTTCTTCGTGCTCATAGTACATACTGTGCAGACTCTGCTCGTGGTGCTACTGGGTATATGGGCAGCCATATTCATACGCCGACGTAAACAATCAATATTAACCTCTGAGTCCCAAATGCCTGACGACACTAGGGCCTCTATGTAAAAACACAGATTAACATGAGTGAAATCAGAAACCTGAAACCAGAGTGTATCTGGCGTAATTTCGATGACCTCACACAGGTGCCAAGACCTTCTGGACACCGTGAGAAAGTTCAGAAATTCCTGCTCGACTTCGCTGCTCGATGCGGAGTGGAGGCCTTCCAGGACCCCGCAGGAAATATAGTGATGAAGAAACCTGCCACGCCGGGAATGGAAAATCGCAAGACTGTGATCCTACAGGCTCACATGGACATGGTGCCGCAGAAATCAAAGGACAGCACACACAATTTTGAAACTGACCCGATACAGACATGGATTGACGGCGAATGGGTGAAAGCCAAAGGCACTACTCTCGGTGCTGACGACGGACTCGGTATTGCTGCCATCATGGCGGTGATGGAGGCTAAAGACCTGAAACACGGACCGATAGAGGCTCTCTGCACTGCCGACGAGGAGACAGGCATGTTTGGCGCTAACGACCTGCCTGCTGGTCAACTGACGGGCGAGATTCTGCTCAACCTCGACACCGAGGACGAGGGCGAGATGATTATCGGCAGTGCTGGCGGTATCGACGTGACTGCCACTCTGGGATATCAGGAGGTGGACACTCCTGCTGAGGATACCGCAGTGAAGGTGAC
>OMSQ01000097.1 GCA_900313805.1 uncultured Prevotella sp.
AGTTCTCAGCCCCACGGGCTTTTGTCGGGCGCTATCTGCTCTTCTTCAAAGTCGGCTTCGTTGGAGAAAGTCCATGTGTCGCCTGACTGATTATTGATATTGACATCATCCGTGGCCACACTGTCTTTCAGCGACAAGACTACGCTCTTGCACTGGGGTTGTATATATTTCTTTTTCATCGTTGTAATTGTCATTTCTGTCTCATCATCTTACCACAACCTTGCGGCCGTTTTTCACATAAACACCCTTGGGCAGCGAACCGCTGTCTCTATATCTGCGACCTTGCAGGTCATATATATCTTTCTGATGCTCAGATACGGTCGGTTGGGTGATGGCATTCACACTTCCGTGCGTGGTGTCGAACAAGAAAGCCTGGTTAGACTGAGCTACCGACTTATCCAATACGAGATATGCCTTGTGTGCGGGAATTCTGAATGGTCCTCCGTTGGCACCGCCCCAGTAGAAACCTGTGGTACCATTGTCCACACCCTCAGTAGCCTGATATGTGGTCAACTTATAGAAATAATAGTCATCAGTATTGCCTTGCACGGTGGTCATCCCCTGACTGTCTCTGCCACTCAGTATGTTGGCTGCATCCGTTTCCCCCGTATTCTTCGTCACATGGAAGGTATATCCCCCATTCACTGCTCCAGTGATGACGACGGCATGTCCCATGGGAACAATCGTATTGTTGGGTGAGGCAAGTGAAAGGTCGCCGGCGGGATAGTTGGTGGAGTAGCTCAGTTGCATGCCATTTCTGGTGCAAGTGTGTGCCTCTACATTCTCTCCGCACACCAGCAGGTTCTTGTCGCTATAGTATAAAGTGCCATATCCAGTGAAGCCCAGCATCACCGGCACAGGGTCCAACTCCTTGTATAGGCGGTGTATACGTTCATTGTCCTCAGTGGCAGCCCCACTGCCGGTATATAGGCGGAACATGCCTTGGCCGTTGTTGTCGTAGTATTTCATGTAATACCGTTGTGCCGGCGAGCCCTTGCCCTTGTTCATCACATCCCAATAATATGTTTCTTCCACGTCATCGTATTTTTGTGTGATAGTCCATTGGCACAGGGGATTGTCTCCCGGCGGAGTATCCATAGCCTCCGTCCACTCAATATTGTGCGCGAGAGAAGGCACATCCGATGCATTGGCACAGAGATAGCGGTTGCTGCCACTGGCATCCTTGATAAACCATCCACCTTCGCCATTGCTTTGCAAGAGAACGGGTTCTGCGGCATTGCCTGGCAGTGCAGTGTTGATAATGGGTATAGGATGGTTTGACGGATTTACTGTGCCTGTCTTTCCCAATTTTTTATCTTGGTCGTAACCGTTGTAGGCAATGTTGGTTATTTCTTGTGTGGTGTTCTTGTAATCAGTCACCATGAGGTAATGTTTGCCATCCACCAACTCCTCGCCAGGTTCCACGAGTTCAAAATAAGTGGGCACCCCTTGTGCTTTGCACACAGTGGTAAGGGCAAAGGCCAGCAGAAAGGCCATCATGGTGTCTTTAAAGATTTTCTGTTGCATTTTTTGAATTAATGATTTGTAACAAAAGCCAGTGGGGAACCATAGTCCCCACCGGCTTTTGGGTCGTTTTACTTGAACAGTTTTCTTGTTGTGCCGTCCTTCTTTCTTATGATATATACATGTCCAGGTCGCAGCATCGACTTGTCCACACGTATGCCGTTAGAAAGGAAGTACTGGTCATCGCTGTCACCATCATCCAGCACATCGATGATACCAGTGAGCGAGCTGACGTCGATGATGTATGGGCTCCAAGGCAGTCCGATATTGCTGTCACTCTCGAAGACGAGCGACTGGTCGATAGTTGCCTCCTCTTTATTGTAGAGAGTGCGCAGTTCTATCGTCTCTCCGTCCTCCTCACCTTGTACCATAATGTAGTAGAGTCCGTCTGTAGCCTTAGCCGTTGCCCTACATTCACTGTTGATAAAGGCAGCTACTTCGAGTGTGTCTACCAACTGTCCGTCGCACACCAGTTTCACCACGATAGACATATTGTCTGGATAGCGGCTTACATCCACGGGACTGAAGTGATAGTTGGTGTCGGCACGCCTTGGTGCAAAGGTTGCTGCGTTGGCTCCCTGAGCAGGTTCGGGATATGTGAAGGTGCGTTTGCCCTCCATTTGTGCGTACAGCATATATCCTTTGCCTGGTTCGAGAGCTTTCAGATTGCCTTCCCATCCATATGGTCCGTAGATAGCAAACTCGCTCTTCGACTTGATGTAGTCTCCCTCGAGTGCACCCACGCCTCCGAGAGCCTCGTTGATAGGCATCGTGGCGATTGGAGTATAACCTATCCAGTTCCAGCCGCCGTTGAGGGTGACAGGTACCTCCGTCGGACTCTTATAAGAGCCTTTCACCACGAAGTTGACAGGTTGTTGCAGTTGCAGTTTATACATCTGTCCCACGTACATCTTTTCCAGTCCGCTTGTAACCCATCCCGTGCCATCGTAGTAAGCAGTCTTGGTCTTGTTCTTCAGCATATCTGCCTGCATCAGTCCATCGGCAGCCAGTACACTGTTCAAACTGTTGTCCTCCGGTTCCACATAGAGCGAAATCCAGTTCCATCCACTGCGTGCCACGAGCGTTTGCTCCATCAGGTCGGTGTTGGTGATGATGACAGGAAGGCTGTAACTGCCCTTCACGCTGTCCTTCTTGAATTTCACTATAGGATTGGCATTCATTCCCGTATATGTGATATTGGTAGAAGCGTCCCAGTACTTGAATGTCACCACCTGATTCTTATGTGTGGTGCTTGAGCCATAGATGGTCATAGGCACGTAGTAAGAGCCTCTCGATTTCTCAGGCGATGCCAATCCCACACATTCGTCTCCCAAGAATGCTGCAAGTCGACTTTCGGGGTTTTCGCTGACAATGCCGTCGATAATGATTTGTGCCACCATGTTCATGTGGTCCTCATACTTGTCGGGGTCAACTGCCCAATCGGGTGCCTCACCCTTGACATACATCTCCACACGCAGAGGTTCAGCAATGCCGTTGTTGCCGGTGAGAGAGAGGTTTACATCATAGTGTCCTACAGCGGCGAGTTTTGACACCTCGAAGTGTATGACCTTGGTAGAGAGCGGTGTGACCTCGCCCTCGGCCTGCTCTGTGGTGAGCCACGATGGCATCTTGTCGATAGTGAACTGCTCCGTGGTGTTACCCTTGTTCTCGATGACAGCATCGAAGGTAGCCGTCTCGCCGTATTTCTTGATTATGTTGACGGAATCCTTCTGCCAATCCAGCGTATTCTGGTGAACATAAATCTGCCATGTGATTGGGTCGGAGTTATTGCCGTTCTTGTCAAAAATCTTGGTCACTGTGACATCGAGCGTAGTGCCCTCTATCTCCTTGAGTGAGTTGGGTTGCAGTTCGATAGCAATCTTGCGGTCTGATGTGGTATAGTTTGCCACCACCGTCTGCATCTCCGGTGCTCTCTTCAGAGGCGGAGTATTCTCAGTGAACGCATCGAGGTCGAAGTTTCCGAGCATGGTTCCGTCCATCACCTGTCCAGGAGCCATGTCATCTGCACACGGTACTACAGTGTTCACCCCGTTTACGAGTTTAGTATTGTCCATCGGGTAATACACGCATAGTCCCTTGTCGCCGGCTGTGAGAGTATCGAGACTGTTGTACATGTTGTCCTTGATGACCTCGGGTTTGACTATACCCTTCCATATACGAGCCTCGTCGAATGCGCCACTCATGAAGCCAGAGTAATCGTATGTTTCGCCGAGCGGCAATGTGAATCCTGCGCCGAGCACCAGTCTTCCGCCCTCCAATGGAGGCACGTCGGCCTCAGCCATCACAGCAGTTCGTTTGCCGTCGATAGCCACGGTAGCGGAGTTGCCTCTCATGACATTGAGTGCGAAGTGGTGCCATCCGTCAGCGGGGTTGAATCCAGCAGGCGACACAGGCACGATGTAAGCTCCGTATCCAAACATGAGGCGGTTGTCTTTGTCGCCATAGAGACAGAGGTTGTTGTTGAAGTCGGTACCAGCCTGGAAGAGCGTCTTGCCTGCCACGTCGCCATCTGCATGGAACCAGAATTCTACGACATAACTCTCATTAGCATCGGTGGCAGCCCCTCCGATAGCCAAGTCGAGGTGCTGCTGCTTGGTAGAGTCTACGGTAGCAGCATAGTTATCGTTGTCTATTCTCCATGCCTCGCCTTTGGTGATGAGAGGATGCGAGTTGTTGCGCAGGTCGCGTGCCTTAGTGCCCTGACCCTCATCGAGAGGCCAATAAGCCATAAGTCCGGCGGTATAGGTAGACGCATCGTTGTATTTCTCCGTTGCCACTTCGAGCACGTTTCGGCAGATGCTGTAGATACGCAGGTCGTGAATGTCGCCCTCGAAGCCGTTTCCGCCGAGGTAGAGGTGTTTGTCTTCGGCATATACCACCTGTTCCAGTGTGCGTCCCGCATTGAGTACTGCCTGCAGCGTGTCGGTAGCAGTTTCGTGCTGCACCACTATATTGAATGCAGTGGTGACGGCATCGTAAGAATAAGCGATATAAACCCATTCGTCCTTGGGGACAACAAGTTTGGAAACTTTATTCACACTGTCTATCTTGGCTGCAAAGCATCCATTGTCGATACCGACGATGAGAGCGTTGTCGCCGTCGCAGTGGCGGAAGATAGTACCGTCGTGTGTGTATTTCAGCCACATAGCCACGGTACTGTTGCCTCGCATGTAGAGGTCGTTTTCGGTCTGTGCTGTTGGCTCTTCTCCACTGAGATGTAGACTCACCTCATGTGTAGTGGCCTGCTGATTTACCTTGCCTGTGACCTTGATGTTAGAAGCGTTGATGTAGCCGGTCACTATATCTTCGTTAAACTCCACCATCAGGTCGTCGCCATGGTCGAGCACTCCGTCGGCGGGCTGCGGTGTGCCAAGGGCAGTGGGTCGTACCATATCCTTCACCACAGTCACCTCCTCGCTGTATACGCGCACGCCCTCATTGCCGTATGGAGTTTCGGTGAATGCCCTGAAGATATAAGTGCCGTCGGGATAACTGTTGTTGTCGCTCATGTCTACTACAAGGCGCACATCTCCCGTTTCGGGCACCACGATATCATTTACGCTGGTAGAGTCGGCTTTGTCGAACACATAGTTCTGTATCTGTGTCCACTGGCTGGCTCCATCCGCCTTATACTCCACTCCCATACGCTTGAGGTTCTGGAAGCTGCGGTCGAAGTCGGTGAGATTGAGGTTAAGTGTTCCCGATGTCACGGTATTGACCACAAAACGGTCTCCGTCGAGGGTGACGGGCGATGAGTTGGGTTTGAAATGTGCATCGAGAGTACATGTGTTTTGTATGACACCGTTGATACTGTAGAAGTCATCCTGGCAATCAGAGATGAGGTAGAGTTCCACATTCTCATAATCGAGTTTGGAGAGGTCGCTCTGCTTCACCTGCAGGGTCTTTGTGATTACATCTCCTGGTCCCACCACGTATGAGCGACCGTTACCTATTCCCACGCCGTCAACGAGCAGTTGCAATCCATCGGGGTTGGTACCGTCGGTGACTCCGAGAACGTAGGTCATGTCCATGCCAAAATCCGCATCATTGTATAGAGTAAGAGTATAGGTGGCAGCCTGTCCCGACGGCACATCTGTTATTACAGCATGTGTAGATGGGTTTTGCTTACCGTTAGTGATGCGTATCTGCGGTTTCTGCATCTGTTCGGTGGCATTGCTGAGCACGTGGTGTTCATCTGGCTCAAAGTATTTCGCCACCACTTCTCCCTGATATGGGCAGTAGGTCTGTCCACCGAGCACGGAGAACACGTCGGTCCATCCAATGTCTGACTTGTAACAGTTGACGGTATAGTCTGCACCCACGTTGTTGTCAGCCAGATTGTAGGTGAACTCAGCGAAATTGTCGTAGTTTTCATCTTGGTTTCCCCAACCATTACTGCGTAAGTAGCCACCTTGTACAGCAATTGCCCATTTTGCAGCAAAATACGTAAGGTTTGTTGAACCTATATTTCCACCACCACCTATCTTACCTAACAGTTGGAAGTCCCATTGGTTAATATCGCTGTGCGTGGTGTCATTCTTCTCCGAATAGGTGTATGCCGTGCCACTGTCGAAGGAGAAGTTTCGCCTCTTGCCATAGAGTTTGGACTCTGGTTTCATGGAATTGACCTTATCCTCCTCATTGTTTGCCATAATCTGCTCCCATGCCTTCACCTGTTGGGTGTAATGTGCCACCATGTCTTGTACGAAGCCTTGACCCTTGGCAGGTTTCTGCCAGTAAGTGGTATCAGGACGCCAATCATCTGAGTTGGGATCCAGGTAAGTGACATAAACGCACTCATCAGACGTGTTATCGTAGCTCTCAGCACGTTCCTTAGTATCCACTTGAATTAGGAGTTGTGAGCGCAGTTTTTTCCATTCGGGGATTTGCTTGAGTTCAATCTCTCTCTGCGAGTACATGAAAGAGGTTTTTACACTGTCGCTTATGCTGATGCCTAATGAGTCTTTCACGACGAATTCGCCATCGGCACTGGTTCTGAAGAATCCCACTTCCTTGCAATCGCCCAAGATAAGGTTGGTGGATACACCTATATATACATCACCGTTTGCTCCGACATATTCTGGATCGGAACTGGTAGAAATGCCCTCTGTGGATGAAATAGTCCAAGTGGTACTTTTTGGATTGTTGTATTCGAACGAGAAATCTGCCCCAGTATCAATATGATAGGACGACTCTGAATCGTTAATCATAGCAAATCCAATACCAGATGAAGTGGTCATCTTAACACCAAATAAAAAGTTTACATCAATCCCAAGATCAAAAGCTGCTCCATTCGATTCTATGTCGATTCTGGAATTGCTCTTTCCCCGTGTCCATGTAGTGGATGAATTGCTTCCTGGCGGGTCGCGCAGCACCATGAGTGCTTCATCGGGACCTTCTGTGACGAAATTGTTACCCAATGGCAGTGAACCGAATACGTATGCATCGGGACCGTCCCAAGAATAGGTACGGTGACGGCGCTCATAGGTGATGTTTAAATGTCGTGTATATGGCGAAATGGTATTTGGCAGACCTGCAGTCCATTTATACAGGAATACTGAGTCGAGCACCAATTGATTTGATTTCAGGTCATATACCTGTCCCTGCTTAGTGCTGTCGCTGACGATGATGCGTTGTTCGGAACTCATCTCGTTGTTCACGGTGAGCACCTGCGACTTGAGCGGCACATCATCGTAAACAGGTGCCCCACTGTCATAGTTGACATAGCGTTCATAACCCAATATCTTATAGGTGTATGGCTCCATCATCTTATATACGGGGTAGTCATACAGATATAGCGGACGTCCTCCATCATTTCTATATACCTCGATGCTGTCCACCTTTCCGAAATTATCCTCATATCCGGTGTATTGCCTTACTCCAAATGCCCCGATGTTGTAATCGTCGCAGGCATCTGTCACTTCCAAAGTGGGGTGTGCATACCAGGTGCTCACCATCTTCTGGTTGTATTTGTAAGTGGGAACATCCACTTGTATTTGCGTGCTGTCAGCATTAAGGCTGAGGTTCAACAGGGTATCCACTTGTGTGACAAGGGGATTGGAGAGATCTATCTCCTCCAAGTCTGCAAAGCTGGGGTCGCTGTTGTTGCGCACGTCAATGCTCTTAACCGTGTATTTCAGAGGAGGCAGCAGAGCCGAGAACTCACCTGTCTTTTGGTCGGTCTGTATGTAGATGCACCTCGACTCGGTACTACCGGCACCAGCCCATGTGGTACTCTTGATGGTACCGGGATTCTGCGCGGAGAAGGGACGTATGCTATCAAGGTCGGTAGTGGTTCCCTCTACGCAGTTGAAGCTGAGGTTGGCGTTGTTCAGTCCGAGAGTGATGACAGCCGTTCCGATGTTATTGTTAGAAGCGCCGAAACCTACGGGTATAGCGTCCTGCACCTCACCACCTGCTACACGTCCGCAGAAGTTGACGAGTGTAGAGTCGGAGAAGTTCTGGTAAACAGCAGCCTGGAAATCGTATGTGCCCTTTGTGGGCCATCTGCCTTCGTTCACCATCTTATGACCGTTCTGCTTTGCCTCTACATAGTGTTTGCCTATGGGAACGGATATTTCATAGAAACCGTCCTCATTGGTCTTTGCCACATCTCCTCCAGTGGTCACCAGTTCACCATCCACATAAAGGTAGATATCCTTTGCAGGTATGTTGGTTCTCGCATAATATACATATCCACGCATGGGGAAACTTGACTTGTCGGTGAAGTCAACATGGTTGGCTGTGAGCGATGAGGGACTGATGAAGAGGTTTCTGGAAGTGGGGTTGAACTCATGGATGCCAAAATCCGGCAATAGTTTGTAGTTGCTGCCTCCAGCATCGAAAGGAATACCCCTTATGATATAGTTGCCATCCTCATCTGTCAGGCCATAGAGTCCTAACTTCCTGGGGGTTTGCAGTGAGGGTTTCACATTGGCAGCCACTGTAGCATGGTTCTGGTTGCTGATACCGTTTTGCTTTGACACGTCGAATGCATATCCGTTGATGCCCTCGTCGAGAGGCCAGTATAGGATGAGTCCGTTCTCCGTCCCGCCGAGCAGTCTGTCGTAGTTTGTGCTTATCTCACTTTCGCTGAGAGCCTTAGACCAGAGGCGCACCTCGTCTACAAGTCCGTCGAAGGAACCATTCCCATTGTTCTCCACACCAGCCACACGGAAATGCTTTGCTCCATCGGCTATTACCCAGGAATAGTTAATGCTTGCTGTAGCTGTTTGTTGCTTTTCACCATCGTTAACGTAGAAAGTCCATAACGAGCCGTCGTATGTGGCGGTGATATGACTGAATCGGTTGGGTTCAACCGCTATTCCCAGATTGGTGGGATTGCCACTCCTATCATAGAAATAGAGGTCGTAGTTGTTCTCTTCATCATTTTTATATAGTCTGAGGTCTGCTACCGAATCGAAGCTGAAAACCCTCATCCAGTCGATGCCATCCACGGGTGCTATCCACATTTGCACGGAGAGCGGTTTGTCACTCTTCAGCACGTTGGCATAGCGTGTGCTGTCGGGCAGCCAGTTGAGGGCGTCGCCTACGCCATGTACGTAACTGGAGAAGAACTGTGCCTGTTCGCCGTCAGAGCCGCTCTTGATGAGGTTCAGTCGCACACCGGCAACCGAGGTACCGGTGCCATAGCTGATGTGGCCAGTGATAGTTCCACGCGACTGGCTGTAGCCCACCGCGGTATGGTCGCTGCTTTTCACCACCTGCTCTTCGCAGAGTGCTCCGTAAGCCACTATACGATACTCGTAATAGCTTCCTGCCTCCACTCGCTCGTCGGTAAATGAATATTCTGCTGCGGTGCCGTGGGTTTCGCCCAACTTCACCCAGTCGCCGGTTTGACCGTTGGTGATGGCTCGTCGCTGTATGTCGAAATAAGTGTCGCTCTCTCCTTGTTGGTCCACTGTCCAAGTGATGACGGTCACTTTCTCCTCCGTTCCCTTGGTGGCATCTACATTGAGAATGCGTGTGCCGCTGGTCAGGTTGCAGTTCTCTGCCACATTGCTGTAAAACTCGGTTTCGAGTGTGCCGGTCACCACGCGGTAGTTGTAGAATTCGCATACACTTTGTGGCGTAGTGTCAATGTAAGAGTCAGAGGTCTGCGTAGTGCTGACGTTACGTTCCGAATCAGAGAGTACGTTCCATTGGTTGGAGCCGGGGTCCTGACGCTCTACGCGGAACGTGGAGCCTGTCTTGGGTATGCTGTAGGTCCAGTTCAATTTTATGCCATGAATGGAGGGGTCTCGGTCTTGTGATAAGGTGACCTTTACATCCCTTTTGGTATAGACATCAATGGCAGGCCTGAATTTTTTGTCAACTAAAGTGGTGTCGATTGTATTCATCGGTGATGGGATGAAGACGACACGATAGTTGTAATGCGTATCATATTTTGTAGGGTAATCGGTGACAGACAGCTCGGAGTCTGCTTTTGAACCATCCAAAGTGGCGATTGGTTCCGACTGTACTGTATTGCCTTCGGTGTGTTCACGGTACACATGCCAATAACCAGATGTATTGCGGTTGACCGTTTCTCCACTATAGGCAAACGTGTCATATCTTTGCGCTTTCCATGAAATAGTGACTTTTTGGGTCCATTGGTCAAACTCTGATCGCGTCAAGTCATAGGCATATATGTATCCCGGCATGGTGGTATTCCAATATGAGCTGCCATAGGGATTGGTAAAGATGTCATCATCATAGTGCATCTCTCCATAGTATTCCAGTTTATAGCTGTAGAAAGGAGAAAGCCTATCCGTAGTCGAAACTTTCGCATCGCTTTTGCCGAGAGTGGTGTTCAAACCCGAGCCACTCACATCCAATTTCTCTTTTGTGAATGGGGCATCGGCGGCTGTAGGCGACGACTGATCTGACCTGGTGTACCTCCAATTATAGTAATAGTCAAATCCATGACCAGGCACGTTAGATGCCTTGAAATCGAGACCGCTATTCGAATTGTATGAGATTTCTGGTTGGGGCATTGGGGTATAGTCGAACTTCAACCCATGGTCGGTATTCTTGATGATAGTGACATTATAATAGAGGTCTTTTACGAACACGGAGTACCTCCAGCATCTGTATCTGAATTCCCATTTCAGTTGCTTTATACCAGTGCACATCAGCGAGCCGGAGGGATAGAACACAAATTCTCCATCACCTACACTTTTGAGATTGCCGTTGTGTGAATCACCATTTTCCACTTCACTAGCTGATTTGATGGTGCCAATGGTAGATTCCGTTCCTTGGCTATTGGTCACCTTCACTGTGACGTCGTAGTAAAGTTCATGACCGCCACTGGCATTGCCGATATAGAATTTGTAGTACCATTTATTGGATGTATTGTCAAAAAACGATATCGTGTGAAATCTGTTTTGGGCTATGTCATCAGGGCATCCATTGTTATTGAACTCATTGATGTCATCTCCTTCGGCTTTGATATAAATCTGGCCGTTGGTAGTATTTTTCTCATTGACGGTAAAGTCTGTGCTTCCCGCCCAACCAGGCAGAGAGAGTAGTAGCATGAGCCATATAAATGCCCATCGCCATGGCACTCTCAGCCGTGTTGACATACGTCGCGTTGGTGTAATTGTTTTGTTCATGTTTATACTGTTTTTGATGATTATTATTTCCTATAAAGTTTATTTTTAGGGGATAAATTTTCGTGCATAATTAAAAATCCGTACAAAATTAACAATTTATCGTCTTTTCAAACGAAAAAATGATTTCAAATATGAAAAAATAAGTTCAAAGAGGATGATTTTGAGTTTTTTATTCTTTTTTTTGGTGCTGATGAGGAAAATACCTACCTTTGACATGCGCTCCTGAGGATGTCGGCTATTACGTAGTAACTACCTGGCGCAATCGCATAAAAATATAGAGATTACGCCAAAAAACTATTAGAAAGTTGGCGTAATCGCATAAAAATATAGAGATTACGCCAAAAAACTATTAGAAAGTTGGCGTAATCGCTTTTTATTTATAACTTTGCGACAGGAATGTAATATTTTCATAAAATCGCTTTATTATGAAAGAGAACATCATAGGCAGACAGGAAGAAATCACACGTCTTGAGAAATACATGTCCAGCGGACAATCCGAGTTTATCGCAATCTATGGCCGCCGACGCATAGGGAAGACCTACCTCGTCAGGGAAATGTTCGAAGGGAAGTTCTCATTTCGCATGACAGCCAAGGAGAATGCCGACACGAAGGAGCAATTAAACAATTTCTATCAGTCATTCAACAACTTTACGAGAACAGACGAAACGCCACGGGACTGGGATCATGCCTTCCATATCTTAGAGCGCTATATAGAGGATGAATGTAAAGAAGAAAACAAAATCATCTTTTTCGACGAACTACCGTGGTTTGACACCCGTGGCTCACGTTTCGTCAGCGCATTGGAGCATTTTTGGAACGACTGGGCATCCTATCGCCGCGACATCAAGCTGGTGGTATGCGGCAGTGCCACCACATGGATGCTCAACCAAGTGGTCAATTCGAGAGGTGGGCTACACAACCGCGCCACGCATACCATGCTTCTGTCTCCTTTCACACTCCGCGAGACGGAATTGTATTTCCATTCTAAAGGATTCACATACGAAAGACAAGAGATGATGGAGAGTTACATGGCTATAGGAGGGGTGGCATATTATCTTTCTCTATTTGAACGCGATAAGAGCGTCGTACAAAACATTGAGTCTCTCTGCTTCACACGAGGGGGCGAACTGGTCGATGAATTTCAGAAAATATTCAAGTCACTTTTCAAGAAAGCTGACAACCATATCGCTGTCATTTCTGCCTTAGGGAAAAAGGGAATGGGTATGACACGCAGGGAAATCATAACAGAGGCCCGCATGAGTAACAATGGAAACTTATCTAATTTGTTGCGCGAACTGGAAGAATGTGCCTTCATTCGCAGTTATATTCCTTTCAGAAAAAGCAAGAAGGATATGGTGTACCAATTGATTGACCCATTCACATTATTCCATTTCAGATTCATGAAGGACGGAAATTCATTCTTGAAAGGATATTGGCAGAAGATGCAATACACATCGGTTTACAAAAACTGGTGTGGCTATGCTTTTGAAATCACATGTCTGAACCATATCGAACAGATTGTTCATGCCTTGGGAATAGACGGTTCCATCAACACCCCCTGCTCATGGGTTTACCGCCCTTCTAAAGAAACGGCTGACAATGAAGAAGCAGATGAAGATTTGCTTAACGGGGCACAGATAGACTTGCTGATTGACCGGTCTGACAATACCATCAACGTATGTGAAATCAAATATTCTGACCACGAATACGAGATTACCAAGGACTACGATGCACATTTGAACCGCCGACTGCGCATCTTCCGCAAAGTAACCAAGACCAGGAAATCACTTTTGCCCGTATACATCACGCCCAATGGCCTGACAGACAATATGTATGCCCGCAGGATTCCCCGTCAGGTGACGGGAAGCCAGTTGTTCGAATAGAACTTCATTAGCGGGAAACACCCTCCTGCAATGCCATTGCGATGGAGTTTGACGACAGCAAATTAAAAACCGCCTTGCCATTCTTGCATGTTGAAAAGGATTGTTTCCTAGATTCCTATGGAACAAGAATGAACAAAGCGGTTATGACGATGCAAAGGAAACACTTATTTTTCATTCCTGCAAGTCCATTCTTGTCCTTTCGCTGTCCATTTCTGTCCTTTTTCAAAAAAAAATCTATTGAATGGTGCCATGTCGAATATTTGTCGTACCTTTGCTTGCGCAAAGACTGACTCAGCTGTTCTCATAACCTCATACCCTCAGAAATGAACGATACATCCGAGTTTTTCACTGACAGCTTCGAAGGTATCAGCCGCGAGTTTACCGACATCCAGTTGATCTGGGAGTCGGGAACCAGCCGACTGTACCGTGCCATGCGCTTCGGTCGTTTCTTCGTTCTTAAGACCCTCACGGCTGAAGCTCTCCGTCAGTCGATGTATCGGGAAATGCTTCGCAAGGAACTGGAGATCATGCTGCAATTGCAGCATCCAGGCATCATCCAGGCAGTAGGTCTGGAGACGGTGGAGGATATAGGTCAATGTATCGTCATGGAATATATCGACGGAGCCACACTCACCGAGTATATAGAGGGTGAGCGCCGCGGCACCTTGTCGGAAGAGCAGCGTCGCCATATCGTCGACAGTCTCCTCTCCGCCGTGGGATACCTCCACTCCAAAGGCATCATCCATCGCGACCTGAAGCCCGAGAACATCATGATTGCCCACAACGGATTGCAGGTGAAAGTGATTGATTTCGGCATGGCCGACACTGACAGTCACACCACGCTCAAGCAACCCGCCGGCACACTGCGTTACATGGCCCCCGAACAGACCACCGCCTACACGCCCGATGTGCGCAACGACATCTACAGTCTGGGGCTCATCCTGCGTGACATGGACCTCGGGAAGACCTACCGCCCCATCATCGAACGATGCTTGCGCCCCATTGACCAGCGTTACGCCAACGTCAACGAGTTGCGCAAGGCCATCGACAGTGCCCTTGCCAACCATCGCCGTCGCCGCCAATGGGCCATAGCCAGTGTTGCCACCCTGTGTCTCCTCGCCTTGGGTGCCCTCGCCGTATGGCTGTTCCTGCCCAAGGCCACCAATGAGACCGTCACCCGCACCATCGTTGACCGCCATGCCACCGACTCACTTCGCGAGGTGCTTGCCCGCCAGCAAGCGGAGAATGCCGCCACGCAAGCAGAGATGGAGGCACAGATGGCCATGAGGATGGGTACCATGCGCGACAGCATAGCACAGTTGCATGCCCAGAGTCAGCGGTTGCAGGAAGAACTCAACCGGCTGTCCACCGCCAAGGCACAAGCCCTGCAGGCCTTTGACCGCGCCGCCTCGAAGACGGGCGTCATCCGCGAGCTCGACACCCTGCGCCGTTGGCAGTGGCACCGAGCCGACCTCAACGAGCGCATCCAAGAGATGAACAGCTTCGTGTACAACTATGTCAAAACACTTGATGCCCGTTTTTCAGACAGCGACCGCGACAAGGTGCGCGAGGTACTCCTTGAGCACTGGCAGAAGTGGAACAACGAGGTAGACAAGAAAATCAAGACTATAAGGAACAAGGAGCGAGGGTGACGAGAGACGATTCAATACCCAACACTTTCCATTCTATACTTGAACAGCGGCCAGGCATCCGTGGCCATATATGCCTCCATGGCACCGTCGGGCACGATGAGCGTGGCGGT
This sequence comes from uncultured Prevotella sp., assembly GCA_900313805.1. Taxonomy (GTDB): domain Bacteria; phylum Bacteroidota; class Bacteroidia; order Bacteroidales; family Bacteroidaceae; genus Prevotella. The sequence continues at coordinate 14,805 of OMSQ01000097.1, forward strand.
GTTGAACGTGCGGTCGTCAAAGGCATCGACGAAGAGGTCGGGCGGTCTTTGTGCCAGCGTCTCCACCCTGTCCAAGCTTTTGCACCCTATGAAAGCAGAAGACAATATCTCCTTCATATCTGCAGGTATGACCAGCTGTTGCAACGCCCCGCAGTCTAAGAACGCGTAATTGTCGATAAGCTCCAGATGGCGTGGCAGGTCCACCACTTGCATCCTCCTGCATCTCGAGAAGGCATTCGAAGCCACGCCTCCCACCACATAGCGCCGTCCGTCGGGAGCGGTCACGCTGTCGGGCAGTGTCAGCCGGCCGGCAAAGGTGGTGTCGATGCAGCATCCGTCTGCCATGCCGCTCCCCACCACTGCCATGTCAAACTCCTTGCGAGTAGAGAACGTCACCTGCTGCGCCCCGCGGTTTGTTGGCAACACTACCGTCCACGTCTCATCACCTTCCACGCGCTGAGGAATGTGCCACTGCTCATCCTCCAGAAAACCGTTCATGAAGTTCATTGCCTCTTCCCACTTGGCATAGTCGAGGTCAGCCGGCATCACGCCCTCGTCCTCCGTCTCTACTATCCTCACGAACCGGTTCCACGGCTCAGCATTGCGAAATACCGATGCGCAGCCATGTGGCACCACCAGTGTACACTTCTCGTAAGTGGAGAGATCGAAAGCGTTGACGGAGCCATGCGGCGGCACGCGACAGGGCAACGTCACCTCGCGCAGTGACGAGCAACCTACGAACGCGCGCTCATCCAGCATCAGCAGTCCGCCCGACAGGTTTACTCTCTCTAGGTCAGCACACCCATAAAAAGCCTCATGTCCCACCATCTTGACCGTTGGCGGCAAGGTCACTTCAGTCAGGCCCACACATCTGTAGAAAGCATGAAAGGCCACTATTGCTATGGGGTAGGTCTTTCCGTTGGCGATAAACGTCAACGAGTCAGGTATAGCCACTGCGCCCCGTAATGTCCAGTCGATGCAGGCATGGCCGCGACGCAATTGTCCCAAATGTACGAACTTGTCACTGTCCGGCACATTCTTCTCATATATACGAGTCGAGAGATTGGTAAGCGAGTCGCCCACCATCACCCTCGTGATGATTATCTGCGCCCGGCAGCATATCACAGCCATCACGCACACCAAGGTCAGTACTATCCTCTTCAATTCACTATTCACATTCAAAAATCGTAGCTTGTCATTCTGAACTTGAACTTCCTCCATGCCGGAGCGCGTCGGTAAGCCTCCTCACTCCCCGCCGGCACCACCAGCGTGGCCGTCTGATAGGTCTGTTCGTCGAATACGCTCTCAGCACATTCGGGCGGCTCCTTTGCCAGCACCGTCACCCTGCACAGCGAAGTACATCCGCTCATCGCCTTGGCATACAACACACTCATAGTCGTCGGGAAGGTGATGCTTTCCAGTTTCTCACATCCCTGCATGGCCTGGTCGCCGAAGCCCAGACAGCTGTCTGGCAGCACCACCTCCGTCAGTTCTTTGCATCCTTGCAGTCCCGCCCGTGCAATGGCGGTCACCGGCCATGTCTTCCCATTCTCGTGGACTATTCTCGAAGGTATCACGATACGTCCCTTCGTGTCGGCGGGGATTGCCGGTTGATGATATATCGACATGCCCACATTCCCACTGTCAAAACACATCTTGATATGGCGCACGCTGTCTATCACCACATAGACCACCTGCCCCCGCACCCCCAGTGCGAAGCATATATACAATATCATCCATATCAGTCTGTTCATAGGGATTTGGCTTCAGGCTACAGCTCCTCGGCTATGTATTCGAAGTAAGGCTTCCAGTCACCGTCTCCCGCCATGCGTGCCATCAGCTGGAGCCGTGGGTATTCCTCCGTATACAGGTCGTTCACGCGGTATGCGCCTGTCAGGTAGTTGTACATCTGCTCGCGCACCACCTGATTGGGTATGCGGAATTTCACTCCGCTTATGCTTGTGCCGGCTATGGTCAGCAGGCCGAAGTAGTAAAGCAGCGACACAAAGTTGTCGGGGTCGGCGATACTCTCCGAGGGGAACGACTCCTTCAGTGTACCCACGATGCTTCCCGTCTGTACTATCTGCTGCACTATGCTGGCGTCGTGGTTAAACTCGCGGTCCTTGCGTATGAGCATGCGCAGCTTGCTGTAGTCGGTGCGTATATTGTTGTCGAGCATGTCCTTTGGCACCCTGCACTTGTATCTGGTGTAGTTGTTCACGAAATAGAGCACCATGTCGCTGTTGTACATTGGCGGCTCATCCAGACACTTTTCCGAGAAGCAGTAGTTGTCATACCACGGCTTCATTATTTCTATTAGTTCGTCTGTGCTGTGGTTGAACTCATAGTGCTGTCGGTAGTAGTCGAGCATCTCTCTCACCTCCGTCTCGGTGAACCCCAGCAGGCCATTGAACTCAGGTTGCGATGTGTAGTTAGTGCCTATGTTGAAGCCTGATGTCAGGTCGTCCATGGTCACCGGACTCACGCCAGTGATAAAGAGTTTCTTGATGCTGCTCACAGCACCGCTTTTTATGGCGTTGAAGAACGTGCGGAAGGCGCCCGAGCCGTGTGTCTCCGCCTTGTATCTCTCCTCTATGTCAGGGTCGGAGAGCACGATGTTGGTGAAGTGGTCATACTCGTCTATGAGCATGTATATCTGCTGATTGGCATTTTGGCAGATGCGTGCGAGAGCCAGTAGTTGGTTGGCAGCACCACGATTACTCTTCAGCATTTCGAGTGCATTGGATGGCAGGTACTTGGCATATCTGCGTACGAAACTCTCAAACTCCAAATTACAGTAATCGTCCATCCTCTCCTGGTAGTCGTCCAAGCTGCCAGAGAATGCGGAGAAGTTGAGGTATAGCACCAGGTATTTATTGTGTCCCTCGGTGGGGTGTTTGCCTATCCACAGGTCGCCGAAGAGTTCATCGAACAGGTCTGCCTTTTGCACGTCATAGTAGTGTTCGAGCATATTGATGAGCAATGTCTTGCCGAAGCGTCTGGGGCGGATAAAGAAGAAGTAGTCGTCCGCTGCCTCTATCATCGGTAAGTACATTGTCTTGTCCACATAGTAGCAGTTACGCTGGCGCACGTCCTGCCAGTTCTGCATGCCGTATGGTATGCGCTTCGGTTTCTGTTGTTGCATCATCACTTTTTCCCTTTCTGCTTGCAAAGATAGTGCAAGGTGAAGACAATACAAAATGTGCTCGCACATTTTTATTGTTGAACCGCAGCCTATCTTCGCGTCAGCAAAGATAGTGCAAGGTGAGAGAAGAACAAAATAAATAAATTTATTTTTTCTTCCGAACCGCATTGAGTATGAGGATTTGCAATCCTCTATAAAAAAAGTTATGACACACGTGACGAGGCACTATCATAAAGCAGGGGAGCCTACC
>OMSQ01000045.1 GCA_900313805.1 uncultured Prevotella sp.
GGGTGAAGGACAGCAGCATGCCACCGAGGGCGGCAGTCACGCTACGGAGAACAACAGCCATGCCACGGAGCATGAGGAGAAGAGCGACAGATCGAAAGAACGTCGCCGCGACGAACAACGTGAAAAAGAAAAGAAAAAGGCTAAGGAGCGCAACTATATAGAAGACACAAGCGGTCCGGTGGACACAACCAAGAAGGTGATGCGCGGCGGGCGTAAGATAGTGGGCTACCGCGTGCAGGCATTTGCTGGAGGCAACACACGCGAAGACCGCATAAAAGCGGAACAAGTGGGCAGTGAACTGAAAAAGAGGCTGCCGAGTCAGGCCGTGTACGTGCATTTCAACACACCCCGCTGGACCACACGTATAGGCAATTTCCGCAAGGCAGAGAACGCCAACTCCCTGCTGAAGACGATAAAGAAATTCGGCTACAAACAAGCTTGCATAGTGAAAACCACTATCACGGCAAAACACAGATAAAAGCCATGAATGCAGACAACGACATACGCCCTGGACTGGAGCAACTCCAGCAACACTATTACGAGATACTGCAACTGCTGGGAGAGGATCCCTCTCGCGAGGGACTGCAAAAGACTCCACTGCGTGTAGCCAAGGCCATGCAGGTGCTCACCCGCGGATATGAACAGGATGCTCACAAGGTGCTCACCGACGCTCTCTTCGAGGAGAAATACAACCAGATGGTGATAGTGAAGGATATCGACTTCTTCTCTCTGTGTGAACATCACATGATACCCTTCTACGGCAAGGCCCACGTAGCATATATACCCAATGGCTATATCACCGGACTGAGCAAGATAGCACGGGTGGTGGACATTTTCAGTCACCGCCTGCAGGTGCAGGAACGCCTCACTCAGCAGATAAAGGACTGTATCCAGGACACACTGCATCCAATGGGAGTGATGGTGGTGATAGAAGCAAAACACATGTGCATGCAGATGAGAGGGGTGGAAAAGCAAAACGCCATCACCACAACCAGCGATTTCAGCGGAGCATTCAACCAAGCCAAGACACGGCAGGAATTCATGAACCTGCTGCGCGGCGAAAGTAAACGGATATAAACTATGAAATTCATATCGTGGAACGTGAACGGGCTGAGGGCCTGCGTGGGCAAAGGCTTTGAACAGGTCTTCAACACGCTCGATGCCGACTTCTTCTGTGTGCAGGAGACGAAGTTGCAAGAGGGACAGATAGACCTCTGCTTCGATGGCTACCAATCGTACTGGGACTATGCCGAGAAGAAGGGATACAGCGGTACAGCCATATTCACACGCCATCAACCCCTTAGCGTACGATATGGTCTGGGTACCGATGAGCACGACCATGAGGGCAGAGTGGTAACTTTGGAGATGCCACAGTTCTTTCTGGTCACAGCATACGTACCTAATGCACAGGACGGACTCAGACGACTGGACTACCGCATGCGGTGGGACGAAGCACTGCGGCAATACTTGATGCAGTTGGACAAGGAGAAACCCGTCATCCTTTGTGGCGACCTGAACGTGGCTCATGAGGAGATAGACCTGAAGAACCCAGCATCCAACCGCCGCAACCCCGGCTTCACCGATGAGGAGCGTGGTGGATTCAGTAAACTCCTCTCTTCGGGTTTTGCCGACACCTACCGCCGTCTGCACCCCGACACACAGGAATTCTCCTGGTGGTCATACCGTTTCCATGCACGCGAGAAGAACATAGGGTGGCGCATAGACTACTTCGTGACTTCTGAGAGACTGATGCCCATGATAAAGTCGGCACACATACACACCGACATCATGGGCAGCGACCACTGCCCTGTGGAAGTTGTAGTCAACACATAAACAAAAAACATCGTTCAAACATGAAACAGTATTTATTCTTAATCATCACGGGCGCGGCCCTGCTACTCGTTTCCTGTCAGAAGAAGGAACAGGCTCAAGCCAGTTTCAGCGACAATATCACCGAGACCAAGGACACACTATATGTGAACAACAAGGCATTCAACGGACAGATATGGAGCGAGGACAGTCTGATAAGTCAGGAAGTGGAAGACGGCAAGACCACCTGCATACGCTACTATCATCTCAATGGCCAGGTGGCTTTAGAGCAGGAAGTAGATGGTCGGACCTATGGCGACAAGACCTTTTACGATGAGGAAGGCAACGAGATGGAGGAGATTGCCTTTATGCGTAAATATCTGAAACTCACAATGATGCATAATGCCTCTTTAGCAAAGATGAAAGACCCTCTGACAGATGAGGCAAATGAGAGAGAGGCTAGTTTGAATGCAACCAAAGACAGCACTCAGGCTCCTGACCAGCGAGTGATAAAGGAAAAGGTCAACAGAGAATTCAAATAATACATACTTATGAAAAGAACTATCAACATTCTTGCGGTCGTAGCCATACTATGCATGCTGCTGCCTGCCAATGCCACAGCCCAGAAGAAGGGCGGCAAGAAGAAGAAAGCCACTACTACCAGACTGGTCACCTATCCTGCCCGCAGCAGCGAATGGAACACCGATGCACAACTGGAGAGCATAGACACATACGATGCTGCTCGTATCAATGACTACCAGTATACCGTTCTGCCCTCTCCGTGGTTCAAAGGCCACGTACTGGCACGAGAGGCCAATCACAAGACGGTGACCCTGCGCCAGGTGTCGTGCCGTGAAAACGATATCACTGACGATGAATGGTGGTTTGAGCGCAACGGGCTCACCAACCGGGTAACACGTATTGAGAGCCAGCCATTCACAGAGATACTGCCACGCTACTATATCAACACAGGTGGCTATGTGGTGGTGCTGATAGGTGAATCATACGGCCAGACCAACAGAGTGGTCATCACCGATGAGAATCTGAAGAATGTGTACGGAGCATACGACTTTTCCAACTACGAACAAAACGGCATAGCACACAACTGGGACACTTCACAATACATCAACGATGTGATGATAGAGGGCAACATCATGTATGTGAATCACTCCGGACTGAGTTACTCCGACGGTTACGACCATCTCACCGGCTACATCTCTGCCATCAACCTGTTCACCAACGAGGTGCTGTGGACCAGTCAACCCAAGACGTGCAACTCGCGCATGTGTATTGAGGGAAATAGTATCATCTGTGGCTATGGTTTCACCGATGAGCCCGACTTCTTGTATGTGGTAGACAAATACAGCGGTCAGCGCACACAGAAGCTGTTCGTCAGGAAGGCAGTGTACACACCTATCGTGAAGGGCAGGAAGTGCTACGTGCGCACGTACAGCTACGACTACGAGTTCACATTCTAAGCAATCTTAAAGACGGTTGCTAGTAAATTCACCACAAAGGCTCAGAAGACACAGAGTTTGAGGGAATTGGTCAGAGGAAAGGTGCCAGCAGATGGGCAAACCAGCCGCGGAAGCGCTGCCATGGTGTGCGCCACTTCTTCCAAACCTCAGGTGTAAGCAGAAACGACTGGTCGCGGTCGCGGTCGAAGCGGTCGCTCAGTTGTTGTGTCACCTCGCGGTCCAGAATTATGGCATTTTCCTCATAGTCCCACCTCAAACTACGTGCATTAAGGTTTGCACTGCCCACGGTACATAGCTGCCCGTCAACCATAATCACCTTTGTATGGTGGAATCCAGGCTTATACACCCACACCTTCACCCCGTGTTTCATTAGTTTATGTGCCTGATAGTTCACACAGTCGGGAGTGAGGGGTATATCGCTGCGCTCTGATATCATCACCTCCACCTGCACCCCACGCTTAACAGCATCGTAGAGGGCATGCATTAACTGGCTGTTCATCGTAAGATAGGGATTCACCAGTTTTATACTGTCTCGGGCACCCTCAATGGCCTGCATGTAGAACTGTCTGATTATCTTAGGCGATTTTTGTGGCACACGGTTGATGATTCCTACCTTCTTATGCCCGCGAGTAGACGTGGTGTCGGGTTTCAGTCCCTGTATATAGCTCACGTCACCCAGTCCACGATAGTACTGCGGTCCGCTGACATTCTGGTGTGTGACACTGTTCCAGGTCTCAAGGAATATTTTCTGCAACGAGTTCACCTCATCGCCCTCTATGCGGCAGTGCATATCGTGCCATTCCCCAACCACTTCAGTACCGTTTATATAATAGTCGGCCACGTTCATGCCGCCTGTATAGGCTATCTTGCCATCGATGACCACTATCTTCCTATGGTCGCGCGAAAAC
>OMSQ01000138.1 GCA_900313805.1 uncultured Prevotella sp.
AGTGACGATATTACGGCTTACTTTCACCTTCAATGTACTCTTCAAAGAAGAGATGCTGACCATCGTACACGGCGTATGAGAACTGCCAGATCCAGTCGCCAAGTATCATCATGCGCACTCTCCTCGAGAGCATCAGGTCCAGTTCTATGTGCCGGTGCCCGTAGATGTAGTAGTCCACATCTTCGTGTGTCTTCATATACTCTTTCGTGTATCTCACCAGCCACTCCTTGTCCTCACCCTGATAGGGCAGCTCCTTGCCGTCTTTGCGCTTCATGCGGCTGTGCTTGGCCCAGTGCAGGCCTATCCACATGCCTATGCGAGGGTGAAGGAAATTGAGTGCTCGCTGGCAGAAACGGTTGTGAAACAGCCGGCGGAGGAAGCGGAACTTCGGGTCGGGGTCGCCCAGACCGTCACCGTGAGCCAGATAGAATATCTTGCCTGCAATCTCCGTGGTCTCAGGCTTCTTGTGCAATATCACACCACATTCCTCTTCCAGATAGCCGTAGGTCCAAAGGTCGTGGTTGCCGGTGAAGTAGTGCACCTCCACACCCATGTCGGTCAGTTCGGAGAGCTTGCCCAGGAAGCGGGTGAATCCCTTCGGCACTACGAAACGGTACTCGTCCCAGAAGTCGAACATGTCGCCCAGCAGGTATATGGCGTCTGCCTTGTGCTTTATGCTGTCGAGAAAGCGCACCAGTCGGCGCTCCTGTGTGCGTGAGTGCTCTATGGCCAGCGACCCCAGATGGGCATCGGACAGGAAATATACGTTCTTCATATATGCTGTGTGCTTGTCAGTCAAATCCCAGTTCCACACGTGCCTCCTCGCTCATCATGCTCTGGTCCCATACGGGTTCAAACACCAGTTGCACGTTGGCACTGCTCACCTGTTCCAGTCCGTCTACTTTCTGACGCACATCCTCCAGTATGAAGTCGGCTGCCGGACATGTTGGGGCAGTGAAGGTCATGTCTAAGTCTACCGATGCATCATCGTGCACCTCTATGCGGTATATCAGTCCCAGGTCGTATATGTTGACGGGTATCTCAGGGTCGTAGACGGTCTTCAGCACGTCAACTATGCGCATCTCTATCTGACTTCTCTCTTCTTGTGTCATATTTGTCTCAACGGGTTGTTATAGTTTTCCCATGTCGCGGTAACTGTAATACTGTCCGTCGGTCACTATCACATGGTCGAGCAGGTGTATGTGCATTACCTCGCAGGCTTTCTTGATGTTGGTGGTCAGCAGGTCGTCGGCACGACTGGGGCGGATGCTGCCGCTAGGGTGGTTGTGGCAGAAGGCTATCACCGTGGCATTGTTGAGTATGGCGGTGCGCATGAGCAGACGTATGTCAACCATGGTTTCGCTCAGTCCGCCATACGACAGACGCTCGGCCTTTATCAGTTTGAAGTTCTGCTTTAGAAGCATCACCCAGGCCTCTTCGTGGTCGAAGTCCTTCATCACATTGTGCATGTATTCATACACCTTGGCAGAGGAGTCGATGATGGGGTCTTCCTTCACTTTGTCCATGGCGCGGCGCTTGCCCAGTTCGCAGGCAGCGAGTATGGTTATGGCCTTTGCCGGACCGATGCCGTCATACTGCGTCAACTGGTTTATGCTCATCTTGCCCAGGGTGTTGAGGTTGTCCTGGCAGTCTGTCAGCACTTTCTTCATCAAGTCTACAGCTGATATCCCAGGTCTGCCGGAGCCGATGAGAATGGCGAGCAGTTCGGCATTCGTGAGAGCCTGAGGCCCCAGGTCGCGCAGCCGCTCGCGAGGACGTTCGTCTTCCGACCATTGCCATATACTCAGGTTGTCGCTCATGCCATTCTACTTGTAAAACGTCTTGTCAAACGCGTGATACTCGTCTTTCCCCCTCACGCAGCGGCGCCACCAGGCGGTGATGAACCCCGCTCCGTAACCGAACAGCTGGGTGTAGGCTGCGCCTATGCTCAGCACGCCTATCTTGACACTGTGGTTACGTATGCTGGCATCAATGAAGATGAGCAGGGTGAAGAGAAGTATGGGTATGAGCGGTGCGGCACACCACCAGTAGTACTTGTGTGCAGGGTCGGGGCCGCCGCCGTAGTGCATGAGCAGTCTGCCCACTGCTGACAGGAGTATCAGGCAGATGACACCCACGGTGAAGACTGCAGGCAGCAGATGCACCAGTTTCAGCGACTCGGGATATTTCTTGTACAGGTTGATGCGTGCTATGCCGCTGTTGAACACCTGACGGAAGAATTTGCGCATGTCGGTGCGACGCTTGTGCCATACCCACGCCTCGGGAAAGAGCCTGCACTGGCAGCCCTCCTTGAAGATGCGTATGCTGAAGTCGATATCCTCGCCGAAACGCATCTTGGAGAACCCGCCCAGCTTCTGGTATGTCTCACGACGCACGCCCATGTTGAACGATCGCGGGTAGAACTTGTCCAGCTTTTTCTTGCCGCCGCGTATGCCGCCGGTGGTAAAGAAACTGGTCATGGAGTAGGATATGGCCTTCTGGGTGGGAGTGAACGACGGGTGGGCGCTGTCAGGTCCGCCAAAGGCGTCACAGGGGTTGGCTTCCAACTCCTTCTCCACTGCCTCGAGATAACCCTCCGGCAATACTACATCAGAGTCGAGTATGATTAGATACTCGCCTCTCGCGCGGGCAGCCCCGTAGTTGCGGCTGTCGCCGGGCCCGGAGTTTGACTTGAAAAAATAATGCAAGTCGAGTGCGTCGGAATAGCCATCGCACACAGACTTGCATGTATTCTTCGAACCGTCTTCCACGATGATGACCTCAAAGTCCTTCACCGTCTGCCTGGTCAGGCTCTCCAACAGTTCGTCTACCTCATCGGGCCTGTTGTATACCGGTACGATGATGGAATATCTCATTGCCGCAGTCTTACTCCTTCACGCGCTGCAGGTAGCTGCCGTCGCGGGTGTCCACCTGTATGAGTTCACCCTCGTTGATGAAGAGAGGTACTCGAACTTCCACGCCTGTCTCCAGAGTAGCAGGCTTGGTGGTGTTGGTGGCGGTGTCGCCCTTCACGCCGGGTTCGCTGTGGGTCACGCGCAGTACGGTCTTTACTGGCATCTCGGCAGAGAGGATGGTGCCGTCGCTGGTGTCGGTCACTACCTCCACCACGTCGCCTTCCTTCATGTATGCAGCACCGGTAATCTGCTCCTTGGCTATGGGTATCTGCTCAAAGGTCTCCTGGTTCATGAAGATGTAACCAGTGGCATCCTCATACAGATACTGGTAAGGTCTGCGCTCCACACGCACATCCTCCAGCTTGAAGCCTATCTGGAATGTGCGCTCCAGCACACGTCCGTCGGCCACGTTCTTCAGTTTCGTGCGCATCACGGTGTTGCCCTTGCCAGGCTTCACATGCTGAAAGTCGATACACACCCAAATCTTGCCATCCATGCGGATGGTCGTTCCAATCTTAATTTCCTGTGAATTGATCATAGATGAATTGTAGTCTTATGAAATTTTGCTGCAAAATTAGGGAAAATTATTGAATTGACATACATACGGATGCTATATTTTGCAGACAAGCACGTAAAAATGGCTTTAAACAGTATGAAGCGATTAAAGAAAAACGAAAAAAGCGTGTGTGAACAACAAAAAAAGTGGCAAAACTATTGGTATTTAAAAAGAAATGCGTAATTTTGCACCCCAAATGGAATGAAAACAGAATAAAATATAAATACATACAACGATGAAAAGAACATTTCAACCCCACAATCGCCGGAGAGTGAACAAGCACGGTTTCCGTGAGAGAATGGCTACTAAGAACGGTCGCCGAGTGCTGGCTTCGCGCCGCGCCAAAGGCCGCAAGAAGTTGACCGTCTCCGACGAGCGCCACGGCAAGTAATGCCATAAAGGTAGCACACATGAGGACAGGAAAAGCAGTATGCTTCTTCCTGTTTTTTTGTGCCTTTCCCACAACCGAAATATCTATATCATGCGGAAAATAAAATTTATTCGCCTCGCAGGTTTATATATTGTGAATTTTGTGTATTTTTGCAGGCAAATAGAAAAGGCATGACAGTAAAGGAATTCTTTGGTAAGTTCAAAAGTCGCCATCTGTGGGGAAATCTCCTGGCCATGGCCGCCATCATCTTTCTCGCGAGTCTGGGGTTGAAGTACGGGTTAGATCTCTATACACGTCACGGACAGTCGGTTGAGATGCCCGACATCATACACAAGACACTGGATCAGGCCGAGGCCATGCTCGACAGTTTGGACTTGGACATAGAGGTGAGCGATACGGGATATGTCAAGACACTCCCGCCCGACTGTATCCTGGAACAGTCGATACCCTCGGGCGACGTCATTAAGCCCGACCGCACTGTGTACGTGAAAATCAATGCCGCTCACTCACCCACACGAGCCATCCCGGATGTGGTGGACAATGCTTCAATGCGAGATGCAGAATACAGACTCACCTCGCTCGGCTTCAAACTCGGCGAAACGGAGTATGTGCCTGGTGAGCGTGACTGGGTGTACGGACTGAAATGCCGTGGAAAGAAAGTAAACGAGGGCGACATGGTTTCTACCGAAGACCTGCTGATACTGCAGGTAGGTGACGGACGACGCAATATGGGCGAGGTGCTCAACTATACCGACCCAAAGGTGGATGACGAAGGATGGGTTGATGACGAAACCGAGGTGAAACGCTATAAACCCAAGGCAAAGAAGGAAGAAGCGAGGGAAACAAAGAGTAGTGAACAGATAGGTGAACATACCGCACGGCCGGAGGCTTTGGCTCCTGTAAACAAACCCGCCGCCCCTGTGCCACCAGTAACGGCACCTGCAATAAAACCATAATATCCGGACACTATGTCGGACTTGAAAGAGGCACTGGAAGATTTTACTCTCGAAGAGGATGAGGTGCAACTGTACGAACACTTCCGCATGGAGGTGGACCCGGGACAGGAGGCACTCAGAGTGGACAAATTCCTCTTCGATCACATGCCCCATACCTCTCGCAACCGCATACAGAGAGCCGGCGATGCCGGCTTCGTACACGTGAACGGGGCGCCTGCAAAGAACAGTTACCGGGTGCGACCAGGCGATGTGGTGACACTAATGCTCGACCGTCCACACTATGAGTCGACTATCGAGCCAGAGGACATACCTCTCGACATAGTATATGAAGACTCGCAGCTGATGGTAGTCAACAAACCCGCCGGCATGGTGGTGCACCCAGGATGCGGCAACTACAACGGCACACTGGTGAATGCCGTGGCCTGGCACCTGCGCGACCTGCCATCATACGACCCCAATGACCCCGACGTGGGACTGGTTCACCGCATAGACAAGGACACCAGCGGACTGCTGCTCGTGGCAAAGACTCCCGAGGCCAAAAGCAATCTGGGATACCAGTTCTTCAACAAGACCACACGCAGGCTGTATAACGCCGTGGTGTGGGGAAACTTCACCGAGGACGAAGGGCGAATAGAGGGAAATATTGCACGCGACCCACACGGACGAGTGAGAATGACTGTCTTTCCACCCGACTCAGGCATAGGAAAGAGTGCCGTCACTCACTACAGGGTGCTCGAACGATATGGATACTGCACACTCGTGGAGTGCAGACTGGAAACAGGACGTACACACCAGATACGTGCACACATGCAGCATATAGGGCATCCGCTCTTCGCTGATGAACGCTATGACGGCAATCAGATACTACGAGGCGAACGCACCAGTTCATACAATGCCTTTATACATAACAGCATGCAGATATGCCACCGGCAGGCTCTCCATGCACGAACGCTGGGATTTAAGCACCCCACTACAGGAGAGGAGATGGACTTCGTGTCTGACTGGCCCGACGACTTCGCAAAACTTGTGGCCCGCTGGAGGGCTTATGTACACCATTAGAAAACAATAAAAACACTTATACAAATCATGAAACAGCTGAAACGAAACATTGCCATAGTATGTGGCGGCGACTCTTCTGAACACGATGTGTCATTGCGCTCGGCACAGGGCTTATACTCTTATTTCGACAAGGAACGCTACAATGTGTATGTGGTCGAGGTGACGAGACTGAGCTGGCGGGTGAACCTGCCGGATGGCACTACTATACCTATAGACCGTAATGACTTCTCTTTTGTCAAGGACGGCAAACTGGTACTCTTCGACTATGCTTACATCACCATACACGGCACTCCAGGCGAAAACGGTATCATGCAGGGCTATTTCGAACTCATTCACCTGCCGTACTCTACCAGTGGCGTGCTTGTGGAGGCCATGACCTTTGACAAGTTCGTACTCAACCAGTATCTGCGCTCGTTTGGCGTGAGCGTGGCTGAAAGCCTGCTCATACGCCGAGGATATGAAGACCAGGTGAGCGATGAGGAGATACTAAGCAAGGTGGGCATGCCTTGTTTCGTGAAACCTGCCAACGACGGCAGCAGCTTCGGCGTGTCGAAGGTGAAAAACATCGACCAGATGGCTCCTGCACTGAGAAAGGCCATGATGGAAAGCGATGAAATCATGGTGGAACAGTTCCTCGATGGTACCGAGATCACGGTGGGATGCTATAAGACAAGGGAAAAGACCGTGCTGCTGCCTGTGACCGAGGTGGTGACGAAGAACGAATTCTTCGACTTCGACGCAAAATACAACGGACAGGTGGAGGAAATCACTCCCGCACGCATACCCGAGGAGACTGCCCAGCGGGCACAACAGATCACATCGGCCATATACGACATACTGCACTGCAACGGCATCATACGCGTCGATTATATCATCACCAAGAACGCCGACGGAAGCAACAAAATTAATATGCTCGAGGTGAACACTACCCCAGGCATGACCCCAACCAGCTTCATCCCGCAACAGGTGAAGGCTGCCGGACTGAGCATGACGGATGTGCTCACCGATATCGTGGAAAACCAATTCTAACCTTATTAAACACCCCGCCATTATGAACATACCAGCTGTATTCGACAGTATACGACCCTATGAACCCAGCGAACTGCCTGCGGTCTATGACCGGCTGCTCTCTGACAGCCAGTTTCAAAAGGTGGTGGCTTTCGTCATGCCTGGACACGACATAAACCAGGTGGCGGCTATGATGCACGCGTGTAAAGATAACCTGCAGTTTCAACGCACCTTCTGCTATACCTTCCTCGAGCAACTGCTTTCCAAGGCCAGCACAGGGTGCGACATGGACTGCGAGGCAATAGACATAGCACAGCGATACACCTTTGTCAGCAATCACCGCGACATAGTGCTCGATGCTGCTCTGCTCGACAAACTGCTCATCGACGCCCAATGCACTACCACCACCGAGATAGCTATTGGAGACAACCTGCTCACGCTGCCGTGGGTGAAGGACCTGGCCAGGGTGAACAAGTCGTTTATCGTGGAAAGGAGTCTTTCGCCACGACAGATGCTCGTGGCATCTAAACGCCTGTCGGAATACATGCACTTCGCCGTGAAGGAAAAACATGAAAACCTGTGGATAGCACAGCGTGAGGGCAGGGCAAAGGACAGTGACGACCGCACACAACCGGCCATACTCAAGATGATGGCAATGGGGGGAGAGGGTGATGCTCTGCAACGACTCCTGGCTCTGCACATAGTACCTCTCGCCATATCTTACGAATATGACCCGTGTGACTACCTGAAAGCCGCGGAACTGCAACGCAGGCGCGATGAGGAGCATTTCCAGAAACTGCCCGGAGAGGATGTGCTGAGCATGCAGACAGGTATCATGGGATACAAGGGCAAGATACACTATCATGCCGCTAAGTGCATAGACGACTATCTGCTCTCCTTGCCTGCCGATACGCCACGCACAGAACTCTTCGATATGGTGGCAGAACATATAGACAGGGAGATACACCGGCACTACCGCATATATGCAAACAACTATGTGGCGCTGGACATGCTGCGTGGTGATGGTGCAAATAGCAACCACTACTCTGCACAGGAACGTAAAAACTTCGAAGGGTATATCGAACAGCAGTTGCAGAAAATACAACTGGCTCAGCCCGACTGGACCTTCCTGCGCCAGCAGATGTTGCTGATGTATGCAAACCCGCTAATCAATCATCTCAATACCCTGCCATGACCAGACGTTTAATACTGTCTGTCATCACACTATGCACCGTCATAGCCTGTACCACCGATGCTTACGAAAGCGGTGATGGCACTTACTCGTATATGAGGGCTGATTTTGCTGAGTCGTACACCAACTCTCAGACACAATTCTTCGCCGCCGATACTGACGACAACAGGCATGTTGAGTTCCAGCAGGCAATGGCACGGGAGTGGGCCACGACGCCTGACTCCGTCTACCGCACTCTGGTGTATTATTCCGCACAGCCTGATGCCAACTCAAAGTGCCGTCTGTTCTCTGTGGTGCCGGTGAATGTGCTGCGATACAAACCGGTTGAAGAGGTGAAGGAGATGCACACCGACCCACTGTACTGGAACAGTATATGGACCAGCAGCAATGGCAAGTACCTGAATCTGGGACTTACCATAATGACGGGATACACGCAGGAGGGGGAGATAGTATTGCAGAACCTGGGACTGGTATGTGATGAAGTGCGCACGCTGGCTGATGAAAAAAGAGAATTCGTCATGCGCCTGTATCATGCGCAAAACGAATCCCCTCAGTATTATTCCTCAGATGTATATGCCAGCATTCCGCTCAATGATTTTCATGCTGGGGATGTGCTCACCATAACTGCCAATACTTACGATGGCGAGCAGACACGCCAGTACACCGTCACACCTTGAGATGTGCCGATAGCTTCTCAAGCATGTCGGCGGTCATGCGAGTGATATCGTAAGTGGGAGCCCAGCCCCATTCCCTGCGGGCACAGGTGTCGTCCATCCGGTCGGGCCAGCTTTCGGCTATGCTCTGTTTGAGCGGGTCTACCTTGTAGCTCATCTCAAACTCAGGCTTGTATTTCTTTATCTCGGCATAAATCTTCTCCGGAGCAAAACTCATGGCACCCACGTTGAAGCTGTTGCGGTGAACCAAACGGTTGGGGTTGGCTTCCATGAGCATGATGGCTGCGTGCAGGGCATCGGGCATGTACATCATGTCGAGCAGGGTTCCCTTGCGCAACGGACACACGAAATGCTCTCCGCGTACGGCACTGTAGAAAATATCTACGGCATAGTCGGTGGTTCCACCACCTGGAGGGGTGATATATGATATGATGCCAGGGAAGCGCACGCTGCGCGTGTCAACACCGTACTTGTAAAAATAGTAGTTGCTCAGGAGCTCTGTGGTAACCTTGCTCACTCCGTAGATGGTGCGCGGGCGCTGGATGGTGTCCTGGGGAGTCATGGTGTGTGGTGTCTCACTGCCAAAAGAGCCTATGCTCGACGGGGTGAACACAGAGCAGCCCTCTTCACGGGCCACCTCAAGTATGTTCCACAGACCGTCTATGCCTATCTTCCATGCCAGACGCGGCTTGCCCTCTGCCACAACAGAAAGCAGGGCAGCAAGATTGTATATGGCGTCTATGTGATGCTCTTTCACTACCCGCTGTATCATCTCACCGTCGGTCACATCGGCCATGGCAGAGGGACCGCTTTCCAATAACTCGCCCTTGGGCTCAGCGCCTTTGATATAGCCGGCAACCACATGACTGTTGCCATATCGTCTGCGCAATTCCATCGTCAGCTCAGAGCCAATCTGCCCTGTAGAACCTATTACCAATATATTCTTCATAAGTCCATTTTTAATGGTTTCTGTATTTTTGTGCAAAATAAATGCTTTTTTTTGAGACTTCTATAATATGCAAACCAAAAAATGAAAGTTTGACAAAAAACTGTAAAAAAATGATTGGAAACTGACGCAGTGTGAAAAAAAATGTGTTATTTTGTCAACTGTAATTCTTTAACCAAACTAATACTTATGTACGGAAAAATGAAGGAACATCTCGCTGCCACTCTGGCCGAGATACGTGAAGCCGGACTCTACAAGGAGGAGAGGCTGATAGAGAGTGCACAAAGTGCTGCCATACAGGTGAAAGGACAGGAGGTGCTCAATTTCTGCGCCAACAACTATCTGGGACTGAGTGATAATGCACGACTCATAGAGGCATCAAAGCGCATGATGGATGAACGCGGATACGGCATGTCGTCGGTACGCTTCATCTGTGGCACACAGGACATACACAAACAACTGGAGGCTGCCATAGCCGAATACTTTCATACAGAGGACACCATTCTATATGCTGCCTGCTTCGATGCCAACGGCGGTGTGTTTGAACCGCTCTTCACCGAGGAGGATGCCATCATAAGCGATGCACTCAACCATGCCTCCATCATCGATGGCGTGCGCCTGTGCAAGGCTAAGCGCTACCGCTACGCCAACGCCGACATGGCCGACCTGGAACGCTGTCTGCAAGAGGCTCAGGCACAGCGCTTCCGCATTATTTGTACCGACGGCGTGTTCTCAATGGATGGCAACGTGGCACCCATGGACAAGATTTGCGACCTGGCCGAGAAATATGATGCCCTGGTGATGGTGGATGAAAGTCATTCGGCAGGTGTCGTAGGTGCCACGGGTCATGGTGTGAGTGAGTTCTTCAATACATACGGCAGGGTGGACATATACACCGGCACCCTCGGCAAGGCTTTCGGTGGCGCCTTGGGTGGCTTCACCACCGGACGCAAGGAGATTATTGACCTGTTGCGTCAGCGCTCACGTCCTTATCTCTTCTCCAACTCTCTGGCCCCCGGCATTATCGGTGCTTCGCTCGAGGTGTTCAAAATGCTGAAGGAGGGGGATGAGCTGCACGCCCGACTGGTAGAGAACGTGAACTATTTCCGCGACAAGATGATGGCTGCAGGGTTTGATATCAAGCCTACACAGAGTGCTATCTGTGCTGTGATGCTCTATGATGCCAAACTCTCTCAGGTATATGCTTCGAAGATGCAGGAAGAGGGCATATACGTCACCGGCTTCTACTATCCGGTGGTGCCGAAGGGCCAGGCTCGCATACGTGTGCAGCTCTCTGCCGGACACTGCCGCGAACATCTGGACCGCTGCATAGCAGCATTCATAAAAGTGGGTCGCGAACTGGGTGTCATAAAATGACACCCAGCACACGACCTTAATATCATTACGCGGCGACCATTCGCCGGTGATCACAGACTCTCCAACACGCGCTTCAGCACCACCTGTGCCGATATCTCGCGGTTGGCGGCCTCGGGTATCACCAGCGAGTGGTCGCTCTCTATCACGTCGTCGGTCACTATCAGACCACGGCGCACGGGCAGACAGTGCATGAAATAACCGTTGTCAGTCCACTCCATGTGTTGGCTGTCTACCGTCCAACTGCTGTCCTTGCTCAGTATCTTGCCGTAGTCGGCGGGTGTGGTAACACCCGGACAGCTCCAGTTCTTGGCATAGATGAAGTGTGCACCTTCGAAGGCCTTCCGCTGGTCGTACTCCACTTTGGCACCACCGGTAAAGGCGGAATCCAGCTCGTAGCCCTCGGGATGGGTGATGACCAGGTCTACATCCGCTGCGTTCATCCATTCGGCAAAGGAATTGGGCACGGCCTGTGGCAGCGACTTGCAGTGGGGTGCCCAGGTGAGCACCACCTTAGGCCTGCTCACCGGCTTGTGCTCCTCTATGGTGATGAGGTCGGCAAAAGCCTGCAACGGGTGTACGGTGGCTGTCTCCATGGCTACCACGGGCTTTCCGCTGTAGCGCACAAACTGCTGCACCACGGTCTCTGCATAGTCGTACTCACGGTCGGTCAGTCCGGCAAACGAGCGCACTGCTATGATGTCGCAGTAGCTGGCCATAACGGGTATGGCCTCGAGCAGATGCTCGCTCTTGTCGCCGTCCATCACCACGCCACGCTCAGTCTCCAGTTTCCAGGCACCGGCATTTACATCAAGTACTATCACGTTCATGCCCAGGTTCATGGCAGCCTTCTGTGTGGACAGACGGGTGCGCAGGCTGTTGTTGAAGAATATCATGAGCAACGTCTTGTTCCTGCCAAGATGCTGAAACCTGAAACGGTCGGCTTTGATGGCTTGAGCCTCGGCCAGTGCCTCGTGCAGAGGACCTATGTCTGATACATGGAAAAATGTTTTCATCTGTGTATGTGTCTTTTGTTCGTGTATTAGTGTCTCACTTGTCCGTAGCCCTCTATCAGCCACTTGTAGGTGGTCATCTCTTCCAGTCCCATGGGACCGCGCGGACCCAGTTTCTGGGTGCTTATTCCTATCTCTGCACCCAAACCGAATTGTGCCCCGTCGGTGAAGCTGGTGGGCACGTTCACGTATACGCAGGCGGCATCCACCTCTTTCTGGAACAGGCGTGCCTGTGCCTCATTATCTGTGATGATACACTCACTGTGCCCGCTGCCGTATGTGTCTATGTGCTGCAGGGCCTGGTCTATGTTGTCTACTGTGCCCACAGCCATGGCATAGTCCATAAACTCGGTGCCCCAGTGCTCTGCGGTGGCTGTTTTCAGTAGCGAAGCGGGGTAGTGGCCATCCAGTGCGGCGTATGCCCTATCATCGGCATACAGCACTACATTATGTTCAGCGAGGGGTGCCAGGAGCTTTGGCAGGTCGCTCAGCCTCTGCTCATGTACCAGCAGACAGTCGAGGGCATTGCACACGCTCACACGGCGGGTCTTAGCGTTGCACACTATGTCGCGTGCTATATCTATGTTGCCGTCTTTGTCGAAATAGGTGTTCACCACTCCCGCACCGGTTTCTATCACAGGTACGCGGGCGTTGTCGCGCACGAAACTGATGAGACGCTTGCCGCCACGGGGGATGCATAGGTCAATATATCCCACGGCGTTGAGCATGGCACCTGTGGCTTCGTGTGTGGCAGGTAGCAGCGTGACGGCAGAGGCAGACAGGCCATGTTCCTGCAGCACCTGCTGTATGAGTGCCACGGCAGCCTTGTTGCTCTCCTCTGCATCGCGGCCGCCCTTGAGCACGCAGGCGTTGCCGCTCTTCATGCACAGGGCGAACACGTCGAAGGTCACGTTGGGGCGTGCCTCGTAAACCACTCCTATCACCCCGAAAGGTACGCTCACCTTGTGCAGATGCAAACCATTTGGCAGGGTGCGCTGCATGATGATGCGGTTCAGAGGGGAGGGCAGGGTGGACACCTGGGTCATGTCGTGGGCTATGCCCTCCAGACGGTCGTGGGTGAGCAGCAACCTGTCGTAGAGGGGGTTGGTGCGGTCCATGCGTGCCAGGTCAAGGGCATTGGATGCCAGCAGGGAGTCGTGACTCTCTGCAATGCGGCCGGCCACGGCCAGGAGTATCTCGTTGCGCTCGTCGTCGGTCAGACGTGCCACCTGTCTGGCAGCCTGTCTGGCTCCTTGGAAAAGTTTTTCTAGTTCGTTCATTCTATATAAAGATAATCGTAATGTACTAATGGTCGTTGTGCGTGGGCGCCAGCCAGTTTGCGTGCGCTTTCACTGTCGTATGCGCTCCTGCCTATGGCAATGAGCGTGTCGTGTGAGTCGTGTATTGCGATGATGTCGCCCTCTTCAAATTCTCCCTCTATCCGTGTCACACCCACCAGTAGCAGACTGGTGACGCGCTCGCTGAGAAGAGCCTTGGCGGCCTGGTCGTTGACGTATGCTATGCCTTTGGTGAAGCTGCCACTATGGGCTATCCATTTCTTCACACCGGATACTGGTTGGGCAGCGGGCACGAAAAGGGTGTGTGGCATCTTTGACGGTTGCTCCACAAGAGTGGTAAGGACCTCCTCGCGGCGACCGTTGGCTATCATCACTGCTATGCCCTCGTCTGCCACGCGGCGCGCTATGCCACATTTGGTGCGCATGCCACCCCTGCCAAAGCCGCTCTTCACAGCCTGCACATACTGGGTGGCGTCGTCGTCGGGAGCGATGCGCTCTATCAGCCTGCTGCCCTCGGCACCGGGCATGCCGTCGTATATGCCGTCTATGTTGCTGAGTATGATGAGCAGGTCGGCATCCATCATCGATGCTATGAGACCGGACAGTTCGTCGTTGTCGGTAAACATCAGTTCGGTCACACTCACAGTGTCGTTCTCGTTGACTACGGGTATGACGCCGTTCTGCAGCATCACATCCATGCACGCCCGTTGGTTGAGGTATTCGCGGCGTGTGGCAAAACTCTCCTTCATGGTGAGCAGCTGGCCTACGGGTATGTGGTATTCGCGAAACAGGTCGTAATACAAGTTGATGAGTTTCACCTGTCCGATAGATGAGAACAGCTGACGTTGCTCCACAGTGTCAAGGCGCCGGCTCACGTTGAGCAGCCCCCTGCCGCAGGCTACGGCACCGCTCGACACGAGAATGAGTTCGTGTCCTGCTCTGTGCAACTGTGCCATCTGGTCGACAAGTGCCGACATGCGTGTGATGTCCAGTTTGCCGTCCTTGCGGGTCAGCACATTGCTGCCCACCTTCACTACTATGCGTTTCTTCATGCGTTGTCGCGCTTTCTTATCTCCACGCGTCGTATCTTGCCCGAGATGGTCTTAGGCAGTTCGTCTACAAACTCTATGATGCGCGGGTACTTGTATGGTGCCGTCACACGCTTCACATGGTTCTGCAGTTCCTTAATCAGCGGCTCCCCGGCCTTGTCTTTCCATTCCTTGGCCAGTACCACGGTGGCTTTCACCACCATGCCGCGAATGTCGTCGGGCACTCCGGTGATGGCACACTCCACCACGGCGGGATGAGTCATGAGCGCACTCTCCACCTCAAACGGGCCTATGCGGTAGCCGCTGCTCTTTATCACATCGTCTATGCGACCTTCAAACCAGTAGTAGCCGTCTTCATCGCGCCAAGCCATGTCGCCTGTATGATACAGTCCGTCGTGCCAAACCTCGGCGGTCAACTCCTCGTCGCGGTAGTATTCCTTGAACAGTCCTATGGGTTTCTTGCCGTCCACGTGTATCACTATCTCTCCCTTTTCTCCTTCCTCGCAGGGAGTGCCGTCGGCACGTATCAGACCGATTTTGTACTGTGCGTTGGGCTTGCCCATGGAACCGGGCTTGGGCTCCATCCAGGGCATGGTGCCCAGTGTCATGGTCGTCTCGGTCTGTCCGAAGCCCTCCATCAGACGTATGCCCGTGAGTTCCAGGAAGCGGTCGTACACCGAGGGGTTGAGTGCCTCGCCCGCAGTGCAGCAGTAGCGCAGCGACGAGAGGTCGTAGTCGGCGAAGTCCTCGCGTATGAGGAACCGGTACACGGTGGGAGGGGCACAGAAGGAGGTGACGTGGTAGCGTGATATCTGTGCCAGCATGTTCTTGGCGTTGAACTTCTCATGGTCGTACACGAATACGGTGGCACCGGCAAACCACTGTCCGTAAAGTTTGCCCCATGCTGCCTTGCCCCATCCGGTATCGGCCACTGTCAGGTGTATGCTGTCTGAGCTCAGGTTGTGCCAGAACACGCCGGTGGTGAGATGTCCCAGTGCATAGAGGTGGTCGTGTGCCACCATCTTGGGTTCGCCACTAGTGCCGCTGGTGAAATAGATGAGCAGCGTGTCGTCGTTGCTGTTGGCGTGTGCCGGCCTCACGTATGGCTCGGCTTTGGGCATCTCTTTCTGCCAGTCGTGGAAACCCTCTGGCACCAGTTCACCGATGCTTATGATCGACTCCAGTGTGGGACTCTCCTCCCTGCTGCCCTCCACCTGTTTCAGCACATATTCCTCGCCCACGCAGATTATAGCCTTGGTGCCAGCACGGTTGTTGCGATACACTATGTCGTGGGTGGTGAGCATGTGTGTGGCGGGTATGGCTATGGCCCCCAACTTATGCAGGGCCAGCATGCAGATCCAGAATTCATACCTGCGCTTCAATATCAGCATCACCTTGTCGCCATGACCTATGCCCAGACTGTTCAGGTATCCTGCAGCCTGGTCGGTCAGTTGTTTCATCTCGGCAAACGAGAAGCGGTGTTCGGCACCCTGGTCGTTGGTCCACAGCAAGGCTGTGGCATCAGGCCGTTCTGCCGCCCAGCCGTCCACCACATCGTATGCGAAGTTAAACTCATCGGGCACTATGAATTCCAAATGCTCTGAGTAGTCTTCGTATGAGCAGAAGGATGTCTGTTTTAAATATTTCTCTATCATCGCTGTTTGTTATTCTACAGTAAATGCCAGCATCTTCACGGGCTTGTCGCCTATGGCACGCATGCCGTGTGGTATGGTCGAGTCGAAATAAATGGAGTCGCCCTCTTCCAGCACTATGGTCTTGCCGCCCAGAAAGAGTTCCATCGCACCCTCGAGTATAAGGTTGAACTCCTGTCCCGGGTGTGTGTTCTTGTATATGGTGTGGGCATTGGGCTTGGGCTCTACCGTCACGATGAAGACCTCGGCCTTCCTGCCCAGGAAACCGCTGGCCAGACTCTGGTATTTGTATGCCTTGGTGCGCTCCACGCTAAGTCCCTTGCCTTTGCGCACCACGGAGTAGGTGTGCATGCGTGGCTCTTCAGCAAACATCAGTGCATCGGGCGACACACCATATTTCTTTGCTATCTTCATCAGGTTTGAGATGGTGATGTCTACCTCGCCTCTCTCCACCTGTTCATACTTCTCCACACTAATGCCGCATGTGTCGGCCATCTCCTGCGTGGTGATGTCGAGGGCGTCTCTCAGTCCCCGCAGTCGTTCTCCTATTTGTTTGAGTGCTTCATCCATAGTTCAATGAATTTCTTGTATTCTTGTTCCTTCCAGTTAAGTTCGGCCTTCAGACCGCGTATCACAGCCGATGTGAACCCTGCATGCTCCATCTCGTTGAGTCCGCGTATGGTCACACCGCTGGGTGTGGTCACCATGTCTATTGCTGCCTCGGGGTGCATGCCGGTGGCCTCAAGCAGAAGTATGGCTCCCTTGATGGTCTGCATCACTATCCGGTTGGCATCTGTGGCCTTGAATCCCAGTTCCACTCCACCTTCGGCAGCGGCACGGATATAGCGCATGGCGTATGCTATGCCACTCGATGCCAGTGTGGTGCCGGCTGGCAGGTGCTGTTCGTCGGTTATTTGGGTGCGTCCCATCTTGTCGAACAGTCCCTTCACCAGTTCCGTCTGCTCTGCGCTGGCTCCTATGGGCACCATGAAGGTCATGGATGCCAACTGTGCTATGGCTATGTTGGGTATGACCATGAACAGCGGCGGGCAGTTTTGTCCCAGCCACTCCTTGATTTTCGTGGAGTCGATGCCTGCGGCTATCACTATGAGCATCTGTCGCTCGGGGTTCAGCACATCGCCAATGCCCTTGAGCACCTGCTCCACCAGCCAGGGCTTCACTACCACGCACACTATGTCTGCACTCGCTGCTGCCTTGGGGTTGTCGGTAGTGGTGTTCACTCCCATGGCTGCGAAGCGGTCGGTCACCTCTTTCGATGGGTCGGCTACGGTTATGTCGGCAGGTGCGAAGGCACCGCTCTTGAGCATGCCCTCCACTGTGGTGCCACCCATGGCACCAGCACCAATCACTGCTATCTTCATAATAGTTCTGTCGGTTTTATTTGTTGTTTATACTGAGTGCCAGTCGCTCTATAAAGCTGTCGGCGTCGGCGCGTGTCAGGCATAATGGCGGCAGCAGTCTGAGTGTATGTGTACCGCTGCAACCAGTGAAGCAGTGCTGTTCGTACACCAGTCGGGCGCGCACTTCCTTCTGTGGCTGAGTCAGTTCCACACCTATCATCAGTCCCCGTCCGCGAACGTCGGTTATCTGGTCGGGATACTGTCTCTGCAGTGCCTGCAACTGTTCTGTCAGGTACTCTCCTGTCTGGAGCGCATTGTCTACAAGGTGTTCCTGTTCCATCACCTCCAGCACAGCCAGTGCCGCGCTGCATGCCAAGTGGTTGCCGCCGAAGGTGGTGCCCAGCATGCCGTACTGTGGTGCTATGTGTGGTGCTATGAGTATGGCACTCATAGGAAAACCGTTGCCTATGCCTTTAGCCACCGAGATGATGTCGGGACGTATGCCGAGCCACTGGTGAGCAAAGAATCGGCCGCTGCGCCCGTAACCACACTGTATCTCGTCGGCTATAAGCAGTGTGTCATGCTCGCGGCAGGCCTTTTCTATGGCTTGTGCCACATCTGCCTGCAACATGCGTATGCCGCCCACACCCTGTATGCACTCCAGTATCACGGCGCACACATCGCCTTTCTCTATCTCTCTCACCCATGCCTCCGCATCGTTGAGGGGCAGGTATGTCACATGCCCGTTGGCATTGACGGGTGCGATGATCTTGGCATTGTCGGTGGCTTCCACAGCCAGCGACGTGCGACCGTGAAAGGCCTTGTCGGCCGAGAGTATGCGTGTCCTGCCGTTGTGGAAGGATGCCAGTTTCATGGCGTTCTCATTGGCTTCGGCACCGCTGTTTATCAGAAACAGCTGGTAGTCATCGTAACCGCTCATGCGTCCCAGCAGGTCGGCCACTCGGTGTTGCAGACCGTTGATTACGGAATTGCTGTAGAACCCCAGTTCATGTAGTTGCCGCTGTACGGTCTCCACATAATGAGGATGGCAGTGGCCTATGCTGATGACGGCATGTCCGCCGTACATGTCCAGGTACTCCTGGCCGTTGCTGTCCCATACGTGGCAGCCACGGCCACGTACTATCTCTGTATTGAATAGTGGATAAACGTCAAATAGTTTCATGCTCTGTTGTGATTTTTAAAAAGCAGATGGTTTCAGTCGCAGACCGGTGGTCTCGTCCAGGCCGAACATGATGTTCATATTTTGCACAGCCTGTCCCACGGCACCTTTCAGCAGGTTGTCTATACATGCCGTGACGAGCAGTCTGTCGCCATCCTTCTCGCAGTGCACCAGTGCTTTGTTGGTATTGACCACCTGTTTCATGTCAATGGGTTGACTGCAGTAGTGTGTGAACGGTTCCTTGTCGTACGACTCGTGATAGTAGTCTTCTATCTCGCTCAGTGGCGTAGTGGTGTGTATCACCTCGGTGGCGAAGATGCCTCGTGCGAAGCTGCCCCGGAGTGGTATGAAGGTGATTTCTGCCGGTGCGCAGCCTTGCGCCTGTGTCATGCTCTGTCGTATCTCTGCCAGGTGTTGGTGCGTGAAAGCCTTGTACACACTAACGTTGTCTGTGCGCCAGGAGTAGTGTGTGGTGGCGGAGGGCTTCTGTCCGGCGCCTGTGCTGCCGGTGAGGGCATTGACCACCACCTCTTGGTTAAGCAAGCCGTGGCGTGCCAGGGGCAGCAGACCCAGTTGTATACATGTGGCAAAGCAGCCCGGGTTGGCTATATGGCGTGCTGTTGAGATTGCCTCGCGGTTTAGCTCGGGCAGTCCGTACACGTAGTCGTGCTCGGGAGAGGCTATGCGGAAATCCTGTGCCAGATCTATTATGCGCACGTGTTCGGGTATGCTGTGTTGGGAGAGAAACTCTCTGCTCTTGCCGTGTCCGAAACAGAAGAACAACACGTCGATATCGTCTGCACGCCACTCTTCAGCGAAGCGCAGCGAAGTGTCGCCTATCAGTCCCTCGTGAACCTGCCAAACCTCGCGTCCTGCCTGACTCTCGCTATGTGTGAAGCGTATGTCGGCCTCAGGGTGATTGATGAGCAGCCGGAGCAGTTCACCACCTGTGTATCCCGCTCCACCTAGTATACCTACGCGTATCATGTCAGCGCTGTTCGTCAGGGTGAATGCCATAGTACACTCTCAGCGGTGTGCTTAGCAACTTGATGAATCCCTTGGCGTCATCTGCCGTCCATCCGCGTTGCATCTCACCGTATTCGCCCAGTTTTGATTTCAGCAGGTCGTCGGCAGAGTCCACACCCACGAGTTCAAAGGCCATGGGCCTGAGACGCAGTATCACCGTGCCGTTCACATGGCGCTGGGAAGAGAGCAGCATGGCCTCTATGTCGGGCATGACAGGCTCCAGATACTGACTCTCGTGCAGGAACATGCCATACCAGTTGGCCACCTGGTCTTTCCAGTATTGCTGCCATTTGCTCAGTGTGTATTTCTCCAGAAGTCTGTGTGCCTCGATGATGAGTTTGGGGGCTGCGGCTTCAAATCCCACACGCCCTTTGATGCCGATGATGGTGTCGCCCACGTTGCAGTCGCGTCCTATGGCATAAGAGGCTCCTATCTTCTCTATCTGCTGTATGGCAGCTACCTTGTCGTCATATTCCACTCCGTCCACGGCTGTTATCTCGCCCTTGGTGAAAGTGATGCGCAGTTCGCGCTCTTTGTCCTCTGCAGTCACGTGTTTCAGGTAAGCCTCTTCGGGCAGTGCCTGTGCGGAGTCGAGTATCTCGCCGCCACAGATGCTGGTGCCCCAGATGCCTACATTGTATGAGTACTTCAGTTTTGTGAAGTCGGCAGAGAATCCGTGTGCGTTCAGATAGTCCACCTCTTCCTGTCGTGAGAGGGCGTGGTCACGTGTCAGCGTGATGATTTCCACACCAGGAGCCATCACCAGGAAGGTCATGTCGAAGCGTATCTGGTCGTTGCCGGCGCCTGTGGAACCATGAGCTATGGCGTCGGCGCCTATCTCCTTGGCATAGCGTGCGATGGCTATGGCCTGGAATATGCGCTCACTGCTTACCGAGATGGGGTAGCAGTTGTTGCGCAGCACATTGCCGTAGATCATGTATCTGAGCGACTTGTCATAGTATTCCTGAGTCACATCGAGTGTCACGTATGCCTTGGCTCCCAGCTTGTAGGCGTTTTCTTCATTCTTTTGCAGCTGCTCTTGGCTGAAGCCGCCGGTATTGGCACAGGCAGCATACACTTCATATCCGTCATTGGCCAGTTTCATCACGGTGTATGAGGTGTCAAGACCTCCCGAAAAGGCCACTACTACTTTTTTCTTTTCCATAGTTGTATATGTCAGTCGTTAAATTGTTTTATTCTTTCCAATACCTCTGCGGGCAATTTTGCGGGCAGGTGCTCTTCGGGGTCGTAGAGCATAGCTGTGCAGATGCAGTATTTGCGACCTGTGCGGTGTAGCACGTCCACATTGCAGCAACCCTCGCATCCGCGCCAAAAGGCCTCGTCGTCGGTCAGGTCGTCAAAGGTCACCGGCTGATAACCCAGTTGGGTATTCATGGTCATCACTGCGGCTCCGCTCGTCAGACTGAATATCTTGGCGTGCGGCCAGCGTGTGCGTGCCAGTGTGAAGGTCATGTCCTTTATGCGCTTGGCTATGCCCAGACCGCGGAAGTCGGGATGCACTATCAGTCCAGAGGTTGTGACATAACGTTTGTTGTCCCATGTCTCTATGTAACTGAATCCGGCAAACTTATTGCCACAGAGCGCAATCACTGCCTTGGCCTCTTTCATCTTGTTGGCCAGGTACTCGTGAGTTCGTTTGGCTATGCCGGTGCCACGTACTGCTGCCGCACGTGCTATGGTGTCGAGGATGGTGTCCACGTATTTCTCGTGCCTCTCATCGGCTACCAGCACTTCTATCTCTTTCTTCTGCATATCGTCTAGTTTAAGTCGGGTATAATAGTGCTTAGCGTCTCAAGTATTTCACTGGTGTCCACTCCCTCGCGTATCACTATGAAGATGGTGTCGTCGCCGGCTATGGTACCAAGTATCTGTGGTATGTCGCTGCTGTCAATGTTGTATGCTATGCTGCTGGCGTAACCTGGCCGTGTCTTTATCACTCCCATATTGCCGGAGAAGTTAATGGATACATATCCAGAATGGCGTAGCATCTCGTTTATAGGCATGGGTTGTGACACACGTTTGTACATGGTCTCATTGGGTAGCACATACACGTACTTGCCGTTCATGCTGGCTGCCTTGGCCACTTTCAGTTGCTTGAGGTCTCTGCTCAGTGTGGCCTGGGTCAGTTTGAAACCTGCCTTTTCCAACTCCATCAGCACCTCTTCCTGACTGCCCAGCTCTTTGCTCGAAATGAGCATCTTCAGGGCCTCCATCCTGCTGTTCTTGATTTTCATGTTCGTATTTTTATGCTTTTGAATTGCAAAATTACGCATTTTTATGCACGCAGGCTAATTTTTTTGTATGTTTTTTGAAATTTGCTTCATTCTTGATTTACATCAAGAAATTGCGTGTGGTGATTAAAACGACTATCGACTTCGGTATGGTTACTGAAGTCGATAGTTGTAGTGTGTCGGCTATGTCCTGCCCTGTTAATCTCTGCTTGTGCCCAATATGCGCAGCAGGTATATGAACAGGTTGATGAAGTCGAGATAGAGTGACAGCGAACCGAGCAGTGCTATCTTCTGGGCCTGCTCGTTGGGCTCGTCACACTGTGCCAGCATGTTCTTTATCTTCTGTGTGTCCCATGCGGTCAGTCCTACGAATATCAGCACGCCGCCGTAGCATATTATCATGTCGAGGGTGCTGCTGTGCATGAACAGGTTGACTACTGTGGCTATTATAACACCGATGAGTGCCATGATGGCTATCTTGCCCATCTTCGAGAGGTCGCTCTTGGTGGTGTAACCATAGAAAGCCATGGCGGCGAAGGTGCCGGCGGTGATAAAGAACACCTTGGCTACAGAGGCTCCTGTGTATATCAGAAGTATTGGTGCCAGTGTCAGACCGTTGATTACGGCATATAGCACGAACAGGATGGTGGCAGTGGTGATGGAAATTTTTTGTATCCTGCTGCTAATGAAGAATACCAAGGCCAGTTCGGCTATTATCATCACCCACATTATAGCGGGCGTGCTGTAGAGCGAGAAGAGTATCGACTCGCTGTTGATTACCACGTATGCAGTCAGACCAGTGATGGCCAAAGCCATAGTCATCCACACGTATACTTTCCTAAACAGGGCGGGAAAGGCCAGTGATACCTCTCTCTCGTGAGACATAGTGCCTTCCTTCTCATTGATCATTCTTGAAAGTTCTTCTGGGCTCATTTTTCTTATACATTATTATATTTATAA
>OMSQ01000173.1 GCA_900313805.1 uncultured Prevotella sp.
CATAGAGCAGGACGGAGCTGACAAGGTGAAACTGAATTTCATCGAAGCAGACGGTGATCAAGCAACCAACTCGCTCACTGTGATACCTGCTATTAAGGACTTCATCGATTTCCTATCGCAGGAATTTATCATAGAAGGAGGAGAGACAGCGTTTAACCTCAGCAAGGTGCGCGTAATAAGTGCCACAAACGCTGATAACTGGTTGATAATGATGTTTAACTAATCAAAAACATAACTATTATGAAAAAAACTTTACTGTTAACAGCTGCTCTTACCATAGCAGCATCGGGCTTCGCCCAGAAAGTGGACCGCAGTGAGAGGGTGCGTGTACAGAAAGCACTGCCCATGCGCATGGTTCAGCATCAGATTGCCAACAAAGACGTGGTAACGAACGGCCCCAAGAAGGCAGTGACAGACGACCTTTGGTATTCTCGTCCAAAAGGTTGCCTGTGGACCGCATGGGACTACACTGGAAGTGGCTACCCCTTGAGTATCGGTATTGTACCTCCTTACACGGATGCAGTATTTACAGACGAGAGTGCAGCTCAAGAGGGTCATAACTGGATGATAGAGTACTGGAACTCAAGTACTAATGCCTTAGTTGAGTACTCGTTAGATGATTATGGCTATGACCAGGACGAAAACGGCTACCCGATGATGTCTCCCGCTCCTGGTGAGTGGTGGAACGTACCCGTACTGTACAACAAGGACCAAAGCGTAAGGTTCTCGCTCACAGACATGAGCTTCGTTCCGAACTATAGTTCAGCATACGCCCAATACCGCACTCGCGTCGGTACCGACACCCTTTCTATGCTGACACCTGTGGATGACCACGCCTTTGAGATGTGGGAAGGAAGGATGGTCAGCAACTCTAACACGTGGGGTGCCCTGAGCACAGACAACCTTTATGGCACAGGTACATGGACTAACAGCGCAGGCACTCAGACCAGCTATGCCTTGACACAGCGCATGGGTGTGACAAGCACTCCCCTGTACGTGGAGCGCATCTTCCTGAAGGCACTGTCATCATCTAGCAACCCCATCCCCGAGGGCGTTACACTGACCTGTAAGATTTGCAAGACCAGAACAATTACATTCTCCGATAAGAGTGTCGGCTATCTGGCAGACGAAGACGAAGTACTTGAAGTACTGACTGCTGAGTCAGGTGACACCATTGACTTCCAGACAACTGGCACCCGTAACAGCAAGACCGTCTACGATGGTTATGTACTTTTCACAAAGAAGGTGGAAGGCCCCATGGGTATGGAGGAAGAGCCTATCACCATCCCTGCCGACACCGATTGGTCCATACTTATAGAGGGCTTCGACCAGAAGGGTGTAAGTCTGGGTGCTTATGGCCTGACCATCCCCGAAGCAGACGGCAAGTATGCTGTTGAAGGCTATGGAATCTCAACTGACGGCTATCTGTTGTCCTATACTAGTGCAATTTTGGGCGTCTATGTCGGAGTAGAGGGTATGTATGATTACATCGAGCCGTTGGAGACCGTGTATGACAGTAACGAGAACGAATACTCTGGTCTGAACAAGATGGTAGTTCCTGCAGAAGGCGGCGAGGCCTATACTGAAGGTCATGAGGGTGCTACAGAAATATACAACTTAGCCTACCTCCACACAGCATTTGCTTTCTGGGACGAGGATGAAATGCCCAACTACAGCATGAAGTACGACGAGGAGGCAGAGGAGGAACTGCCCGAGTGGCTGAGCCTGACCGACGATGCCATCTACGACATGGGAGACAACATGTATGCACTGCCCTTCACCGCTGAGGCTCTGCCCTCAGACGCCAAGGTGACTGTTAACGGCGAGGAGCGTAATGCCCGCTATGCTGTGATCACACTCACAGGCCGTGGATATGAGGCACAGACTCCTATCATCATCGCCCAGGGTAACATCACCTGCGATGAGGCTCTGGCAGCAGCTATCGCAGCTGGCATCAACGATGTGAAGAACGACAACAAGACCAACAACAAGCACACCTACAGCATCTCTGGACAGCGTGTGAACAAGAACTTCAAGGGTCTGGTTATCAAGGATGGTAAGAAATTCATCAACAAATAATATCTCTCGTTAAAGGATTATTCCTTTTGTTTCAGACAGCCGTAGCCATTGTTTGGTTGCGGCTGTCGCCTTTTTTTGTTAAAGCATTTCGTGATAACGAAATAACTTAATAACGAAAAAAATCACTACCTTTGCTTCGCGAAGATGCTCACGCTCGACAATGAAAATGAAAAACTGTGTTTTTCATTTTGCATTGTTCTCGCTTAATCGTACCTTTGCACCAATGAATCTGAATGCACTATTTGAACAACAACTGTCGGGACGTCACTTCTCGTTTGAAGTGCTGCCTCCACTGAAGGGCACAGGCACAGACAACCTGTTTCAGACTGTTGCCATGCTCATGGAACTGGACCCATTGTATATCAATATCACCACCCATCACAGCGAATATGTCTATACTGAGAAGGGTGGCGGACTGTTGGAGCGCCACCGTGTGCGCAGGCGCCCCGGCACCATAGCCATCGCTGCAGCCATACAGCAGAAATTTGGCATACCCGTGATACCACACGTGATATGCAGCGGTACCACCATCGAACAGACAGAATATGAGCTGCTCGACCTGCAGTTTCTCGGCATAGAGCACCTGCTGCTGCTGCGCGGCGACAAGGCCAAGGACGACAGCCGCTTCACAGCCACGGCAGGCGGTCACACACACACCACCGACCTCATTCGCCAAGTACAACAGTTCAACAACGGCATCTTCGCCGACGGCACGCGGATGAAAAACCCAGGCAAGCCGTTCAACTTCGGCGTGGCCTGCTATCCCGAGAAGCATGAGGAAGCACCCAACCTGGAGCAGGATATGATATTCCTGAAGCAGAAACAGGAACTTGGAGCCCAGTATGCCATCACCCAGATGTTTTTCGACAACCAGAAGTACTACGCGTTCGTAAAGAAGGCACGCGAGATGGGCATCACCATACCTATCATCCCTGGCATCAAGCCCCTGTCGAAACTCAGTCAGCTGACCGTCATCCCCCGCACCTTCCACTGCGACCTGCCCCAGGCTCTTGCAGCCGCCATGATGGAGTGCAAGAACGACGAGGAGGCCGCCCGACTGGGCATAGAATGGGCCACCCGCCAGTGCCGCGATCTCTACGCCCACGGCATACAGAACATACACTTCTATACCACCTCAGCAGTAAACTCAGTGCGCGAAGTGGTACGCCGGCTGCTATAACCATCCCCCACCCCACGAGCATGGCACACACAGTGATAGGACAACAGGCACTCCTGCAGCAACTTGACCAGTTGGTGCAAGGAGGTCATGTGCCACATGCCATGCTCTTCACTGGTGCAGACGGCAGCGGACTGCTTGCGGTGGCCCTTCACATGGCAGAGGCCCTGCTTTGCCAGGCTCAGGACGTCCACGACCGTCCCTGCGGACAATGCCAGCAGTGCAGGATGCTGCGCACCTGGCAGCACCCCGACCTGCACTTTTCCTTCCCCACATACAAACAGAAGGGAACGAGCAGTGACTACAAGCCTGTGAGCGACGACTTCATAAAACAGTGGCTGCAACTTCTCAGCAGAGGAGCCTACTTCACCCTCAACGAATGGCTCAGCGAGATAGAGATAGATAATCAGCAGTCTATCATCACCGTAGCAGAGAGCGATGCACTAAGCAGAAAACTCGCGCTAATGTCATCGCAGGGAGGCAACAAGGTGGTGGTAATGTGGCTGCCGGAACGAATGAACGACGCTGCAGCCAACAAACTTCTGAAACTGCTAGAAGAGCCACCATCGCAGACCATATTCCTTTTAGTGAGCGAACACCCCGAACGGCTGTTAGACACCATAGTGAGCAGGACACAGCGCATCAATGTGCCACGGCTCACGCACGATGACATAGTAGATGCCCTCACCCAGCAGCGGGGAATAGCACCCGACACCGCACAGCGCATAGCCCGTGTGGCAGCAGGCAACTGGCACAAGGCCCTGGAGATGCTGGATGCAGAGAGCGAGAACACAGAGTTTCTGCAACACTTCATCACCCTCATGCGGCAAGCCTACCAGCGCGACGTGAAGGCACTGAGGCAGTGGAGCGACCAGATGTCCACACTGGGCAGAGAGAAACAGCGGCGCATGCTCACCTATTTCCTCCACCTGCTCAGAGAGAACTTTATGTACAACTTCCGCAATCCGCAGTTGTGCTACATGACAGAGAAAGAAGAGCAGTTTGCCACACGATTTGCCCGCTTCATACACGAGGGCAACATACTGCAGATGACCGACAAGATACAGACCGCCATACGCGACATCGGTCAGAACGCGAACCCCAAGATAGTATTCTTTGACCTGGCACTGAGCATCATAATAAGCATAAAGATGTGAGGCAGGCCAACCAGATAAACATAAACCTTAGACCGACGTGGATTATAAAAATATGAAATTCGAGATGGTGACAGGCTGCGACCGCGGACTCTGTCGCCGTGGTTGCGGACGTCAGAACATGCAACTCAACACCTACGACTACCTGGCCGACGTGCCTGGTAATGTGGAGAGCACCGACCTGGTGGAGGTGCAATTCAAGAACACCCGCAAGGGCTATTATCACAACGTGAACCACCTGGACCTGAAAAAAGGCGATGTGGTGGCAGTGGAAGCCAACCCGGGTCACGACATTGGCGTAGTGACACTCACCGGACAACTGGTGAAACTGCAGGTGAAAAAGGCCAACCTGAAATCAGCGGAAGAGATACGCCGCATCTACCGCATAGCCAAGCCCGTGGACATAGACAAATACAATGAGGCGAAGAGCAGGGAACACGGCACGATGATACAGAGCCGTCAGATAGCCAAGGACCTGGGCCTGCAGATGAAGATAGGCGATGTGGAATATCAGGGCGACGGCAACAAGGCCATCTTCTACTACATAGCCGATGAGCGTGTGGACTTCCGTCAACTCATCAAGGTGCTGGCCGAGACCTTCCATGTGCGCATAGAGATGAAACAGATAGGCGCACGCCAGGAGGCCGGGCGCATTGGCGGAACAGGTCCCTGCGGACGCGAACTGTGCTGCGCCACTTGGATGAAGAATTTCGTCAGCGTGAGCACCAACGCAGCCCGACATCAGGACATATCCCTCAACCCGCAGAAACTGGCTGGCATGTGCGCCAAACTGAAGTGCTGCCTGAACTACGAGGTGGACAACTACATGGAGGCGGCACGCAGCATGCCACCCAGAGAGGCTGTGCTACAGACACAGGATGCCGACTACTACCAGTTTAAGTCTGACATACTGGCCAATCTGGTGACTTACTCCACCGACAAGCGCATGGCAGCCAACCTGGAGACCATAACAGGCGAACGCGCTCTGCAAATCATAGCCATGAATAAACGCGGTGAGAAACCCCTCACACTCTTGGATGATGAGACGGCACAACAGGTGGAGCGCAGCTCGGCAGACCTGCTGGAGGGCGAGAGCATCACACGCTTCGACAAGACTAAGCGCAAGAAGAAGAAAAAGAAGAATAACGAACGCAGACAGGAAACAGACAAACGCGAACAGAAGCCGCAAGGAGAACAACGCGAGCAGAAGCCGCGAAACGAACCACGAGAGCAAAGACCGCAACGCGAGGGCAACAATCAGCAACACCGCCAACGCAAGGCGAAAGAGGAATAGATATCACTGCATACATGCAAACGACACACATCAGACATTATCTGCATACCATAATAACAGGGCTGTCGGCAGTATTGCTGACAGCCTGCTTTCCAGATACGCATTACGTGACGTATCAACATGTGGATGCCGATGGCTGGGAGCGTGACAGTGTGCTGGAATATACCATACCGCACGTAGACGATGACGGGACCTACATGAGCGAGATAGACCTGCGCACTACACGCGCCTATCCCTTTACCCGACTTTATCTGATAGTCAGTCAGACTATCTATCCAGCTGGCAGGACCATCACCGACACGCTGAACCTGGAGATAAGCGACAATCAGGGCCGGCAAAAGGGCCGCGGCTTCACCCTGCTACAACAGGAACGGCCATTCCGTTTCCTACAGCTCCATCAAGGCGACTCACTCGTGATACACGTGTCGCACCACATGCGCCGCCGACTGCTGTCGGGAATAAGCGATGTGGGCTACAGACTGGTACACAACGACTGAGGCTAACTCCTCACCAGATTGCGACCCGCATCGATACGCAGGAAGATAAAAAGTAGCAGGGTGAAACCCCATAGCGAACTGCCACCATAACTGAAGAAGGGCAGCGGAATACCTATCACAGGAGTGAGACCCAGCACCATCCCGATATTTATAAAGACATGGAAGAGGAAGATGCTGAGCACACAGTAGCCGTAGACACGGCCAAACTTAAAAGGTTGCCGTTCGGCCAGATAGATAAGTCGCATTATAAGGGCCAGAAACAGCAACAACACCGCCACCGAACCGAAAAATCCCTGTTCCTCACCTACTGTACAGAAGATGAAGTCTGTGTCCTGCTCGGGCACGAACTTCAATTTCGTCTGAGTGCCATTGAGGAAGCCCTTACCCCACAGTCCGCCCGAACCAATGGCAATCTCACTCTGATGCACATTATAACCCGCACCATTCAGGTCATCATCCAGTCCGAGCAGCACATTGATACGGGTACGCTGATGCTGCTCCATGACACTATTGAGCACGTATGAGGCAGAATAGAAGAAGGTGATGCTGCCCACTGCAAAAAGGGCGATGAGTGAGTAGTTGCGTATGCGCGTGCTCATACCCTGATAGATGAGATAACCTATGAGGGCGGCACAGATGATGAGTTGCACCCATACTATGTCGAAAGGAATGACATAGACGGCAAAGAGCATGAATCCGATGGTGATGCCCAAACAATAGGCCAGGATGCGCATAGCCTTCTGACGGTCATCGCAGTAAACATACACCATACCGGCAGAAAACACCTGAACCAGCAATAATACAACGAACTTACCCACCGAGGTGGGAGTGTAAAATAGCATGGTCTGTTCATAGCGTATGCCGAGGACGAAATAGACCACCAGTGCCACACCTGTGAAGAGTATGCTGCCAGGCATGCCCTCACGGTAAAACATGAGGAAGAAGGCCAGATAGACCAGGGCAGAGCCAGTCTCACGCTGTCCCACAATCAGTATCATGGGCAGCACCACAATGCCAATGGCAGTGAAGAACTGCTTTCCTCTCTGCATGGAAAAGCCGTACGTGCTCATGTATTTGCTTATGGCAAGGGCTGTGGCAAACTTGGCGAATTCCGCGGGTTGGAGGCGGACTGGTCCCATGACTAGCCACGAGCGGGAACCTTTTATCTCATGTGTATTGAAAATCGTGGCAAAAAGCAGGAGCATCAACAGCGCATAGGCCAGATAGGCAAACGTGTCATAATAACGGTCGTCGAGGAGGAGGATGACCAGAGCCAGGATGAGAGAGGTGCCTATCCATACTATCTGCATACCCGAACGGGTGGAAAGGCTAAAGATGTCAGTATCGCTGAAATCATAACTGGCACCACACACACTCACCCACCCCAGGCAGAGCAAGGCTATGTATATGGCTATCGTCCACCAGTCAAGCGAAGCGATGACCGAGGGTCGTTTATCTGTCTGTTTTGCCATAGCTGATATGTTGATGTTGTATACTGGAAGCCTGGGCTGCCGATGAGGGTGAGAGTTCACCCTTAATATACTGTTCCATGATAAGTGCACCGATAGGCACACCGTAGGTTGCACCGAAGCCACCGTTCTCCACATATACCGCCACTGCTATCTGCGGGTTCTCCATAGGTGCGAACCCCATGAATGCACTGTGGTCTCTGCCTCTGTTTTGTGCCGTACCCGTCTTTCCACACACGGCATAGTCACTGCGGTTGGCCCGTCGGCAGGTACCACCAGTCACTGCCCGTCGCATACCCTCCACCACCAACTGGTATGCTTCCTTTGACGCTTTGGTGTAGCGGGGTGTGGTATAAGTGGCATCCATGGGCTGATCCTGTATTCGTTTCACCACATGCGGAGTATAGAAGAACCCACGATTGGCGATGGTTGCAGCCAAATTGGCTATCTGCAAGGGTGTGAGAGTGACCTCGCCCTGACCTATCGATATGCTGATAACCCCCAGCGCATTCCAAGAGCCTTTGAAAGCATGGTCGTAGAAATCGCCGTTGGGTATCATGCCACGCTTCTCGCCAGGCAGGTCGATACCCAGTTTGTAACCAAAGCCCATACTCACCATGTAGTCTCGCCATGTGTTCATGGCATTGGTCAGCGTGCCGTATTTCTTATTGGTCAGCATGTGGTAGAGTCCCCAACAGAAGAAGCCATTGCACGACGTGCCTATGGCAGGCACCAGACTTAGTGGTGATCCATGTCCGTGACAACCCACCTTCATACCGGCATGTATGAAACCGCGGTAACAGGGATAAGCCGTATTCTGGTCGATAATATGCTCGGTGAGGAAGGTCAGTGCCTGTGAGGTCTTAAAGGTTGAACCTGGAGGGTATTGTCCCATGATGGCACGATTGAGCAGCGGCTTCAGCGGGTCGCGCGAGAGTGCCGCATGGTTCTTACCTCGCTGGCGGCCAATCATGACATGAGGGTCGTAACTGGGTGATGACACCATACACAGCACCTCGCCTGTAGACGGTTCGATGGCCACTATCGCACCCAACTTCCCCTCCATCAGTCTTTCTCCCAACGCCTGCAGCTCTATGTCGATGCTGAGAGTAAGGTCCTTGCCAGGGATGGGCTGGGTATCCAGTTCACCATTCTGATAACTGCCCTGAATTCGTCCGTGAGCATCGCGCAGGAGCATCTGAACACCCTTAGTGCCTCTGAGGTCCTCCTCGTAACTGCGTTCTATTCCCACCTTGCCTATATAATCGCCAGGCTGGTAGTAACTGTCGGTCTTGATGTCGGAAGGAGACACCTCTGCCACATCACCCAGCAGCAGACCCGCATACGGGTATTCATACTGGCGTATGCTGCGCTTCTGGATATAGAAGCCAGGGAAGCGGTAGGATTTCTCCTGGAAAACGCTGAACTCCTGGTCGGAGAGTTGCGACATAAACAGCTGCTGTGTGTATTTCGAATAGCCAGGGTTTTTCGTCTTGTCCTTGATATCACGCATACGGCGGCGGAAATAGTCCTCAGTGATATTGAGCGTGCGACAAAACTCAGTAGTGTCCAACCGCCCCTTCTCCTCGTTCATCACAACCATGATGTCATACGACGGCTGATTGTAGACCAACAGTTTACCATTGCGGTCACTTATATTACCTCTCGAAGGAAACTCCACTTTCTTCAGGAAGGCATTACTATCGGCATTCCGCTTATAGTCGTCACTAAGTATCTGTAGGAAAAAAAGGCGTATCACATACACCACTATCACTGCTATTGCCACACCAGCAATGACAAAGCGCCGCCGGCTGAGTTCAAAATCCTTCATGCCTACTCCTTTCTGTCACGTTTGCGTCTGAGTGAGTCGGCAGCCATGACAAGCAACATGGTAAGTATCAATGAACCCAGAGTACGTTGCAGCCACAACACGACATTGAAGAAGCTGAACATCTCGAGGGTGAAGAAGGTGACGCAGAATATGCCAGAAGCTATGGCAGAGTAGTAGAAGAAGGTGAGGCGGCCGAGCGAGGACGATGACGGTATCAGATCCTCAGCCATCTCACGCGTGATGAACAGTTGCAGCAGATTGGGACGCAGGAAAGCCAGCAGAGTGAGTGAAGCTGCCCCCACACCAGGCGTGTTCTGAAAGGTGTCGGTGAGCAAGCCCAGAGCGAAAGCCCACACTAGCAGGGCCCAACGGGGATAGTCACGCCGCATGGAGAGGATGAAGTAGATATACAGCAGAGGAGTAGCTACACCAAAGAGGTGTATATGGTTGAGCACCAGCACTTGCAAGAGCACCAGCAGAATGAACAGGGCAATATGTCGGAGAGGTTCCAGATGCATGCTCTTAGTTCTTCTTTTGAGGTTTAATGGAGTCCTGGGCCTGTTTCATCAGGTCTATCTTCTCACGCAGGGTGGCGTTGTCTATCACAACCACATCGCGCAGATTGGCATAGTCGGTAGAGAGTTGCACCTGCAACCTATACGACAGTCCGTCACGCGAGTCATGACTCTTTATGACATGACCCACGAGCAACCCTGGCGGGAACACATCGCTATATCCGCTGGTGACGATGGTGTCGCCCACCTCAAACTTGGCATGTCGTGGTATGTCGTCGACGAAAGCCTGGTCACTACGCTCGCCGTTCCAGTGCAGGTATCCGAAATACCCGCGTGAGCGGATGGCACAACTGATATTAGAATGTATGTTAAGCACTGGCAATACCACGGCATAATGAGCAGATACCATATACACGATGCCCACCACGCCAGTGCCGCAAGCCACACCCATGTCACGCTTCACCCCATCGGCAGTGCCCTTGTCTATGGTAATGAGATTGTCCATGCGGTGCACGCTGTTGCCCACCACTTTGGCTGGTATCACATTGAAATGCCTGAGCAGCGGCAGATTGCCACGGCTCTGAACAGTGGAGTCGCGTGAAGAGAGCTCGGCCAACTGTTCCCTTAGTGCCAGCACCTCCTGTTCCAACTGCACGTTGCGCAGGGTGAGCTGCTCATTCTCTGCTCCCTGACTGAAGAAGGCTCCCATCCAGGCATCAGCCTCGAGGATTTTCCCGCTCACCATATTGGCCGAAGAGAACCATACGGAACCCTGGTAGCTGTTATACTGAAACAACAGCACCAGACTGACCACCTCAAGCAGCAGAAAGACAAGGCAGTGGTGGTAACGAGAGAGAAATTCCAAAAGGTTGCGCATGGCCGCTACCCTCCCCCATCATTATCTCATAAGGAAAGAGAAGCGGTCCACGTTTTTCAGAGCCACACCGGCACCCTTTGCCACGCTGTGCAGCGGATCTTCGGCTATGTGGAAAGGTATGTTTATCTTGTCGTGCAGACGGGTGTCGAGTCCGCGGAGCAGAGCACCGCCGCCGGTAAGATAGATACCATTGTGTACAATGTCAGCATAAAGCTCTGGCGGTGTACTCTCAAGAGCAGAGAGTACGGCATTCTCTATCTTGGCGATAGTCTTGTCGAGACAGTGT
The DNA here is from genome assembly GCA_900313805.1 of uncultured Prevotella sp. Lineage (GTDB taxonomy): Bacteria > Bacteroidota > Bacteroidia > Bacteroidales > Bacteroidaceae > Prevotella. The sequence continues at coordinate 11,180 of OMSQ01000173.1, forward strand.
GCTATCTCCTGATAGCAAACAGCCACCTCCATAGGCAGAGCCGTGATGCGGTTAGGACCATGTATCACATAGTCTTCTGGAGCCTCGTCGCCCAGGTCGGTAAGAGCCGATCCCACATGTATCTTGATACGCTCTGCCATACGTTCACTGACCTTCACGTTGTGCTGGCGACTCATATATTCCTGTATGTCGGCAGTGAGGTCGTCGCCTGCCACGCGTATGGAATTGTTAGAGACAATACCACCCAGCGAGATAACGGCAATCTCAGTGCTACCGCCACCTATGTCGACTATCATATTGCCCTCAGGGGCCTCCACATCAATGCCTATACCTATGGCAGCGGCCATGGGTTCGAAGATTAGATATACGTCGCGACCGTCGGCATGCTCGGCACTGTCGCGCACGGCACGCAACTCCACTTCGGTAGAGCCAGAAGGCACACCAATCACCATGCGCAGCGAGGGAGAGAACAGTCGGCTGCCTGTATGCACCATCTTTATCAGTCCTCGCATCATCATCTCACATGCACTGAAATCGGCTATCACGCCATCGCGCAGAGGGCGTACGGTACGAATATTGTCGTGCGTCTTCTCATACATCAGTTTGGCCTTCTCGCCCACCGCAATCATCTTGTCGGTACGGCGGTCGAGTGCCACCACAGAAGGCTCGTCAACTACTATCTTGTCATCACTGATGATGATAGTGTTGGCTGTGCCCAGGTCCATGGCTATCTCTTGTATAAAGGAAAAGAATCCCATGTGTGTTAAGTCAATGTTTAAGTTTACGGTGTGTTATGCGTTCTGAAACCAGGAGTGAATGGCGGTGTCGTAGTGTGAGCTCACGCCAAAGGCTCTGGTGGCTAGGGTCTTGCGCTGAGCCAAGGTGGTCTCTGCACCCTGAGCATTGATCCATTCTAACAGCAGGCCGTATTCAGCCTTGCTGGGCACGATAGCCACGTCGTTGAAGTTCTTGGCACCGGCACGGATGAGGGAGATGCCGCCTATATCGATTTTTTCTATTATGTCTTCGGCAGAAGCACCACTTGCCACTGTGTCCTCGAAAGGATAGAGGTCAACCACCACCAGGTCGATGGCGGGAATGTCGTACTGCTCCATCTGTGCAATGTCTGACTCCAAGGAACGGCGACCCAGGATGCCACCGAAGATTTTGGGATGCAGAGTCTTCACCCTGCCACCGAGAATAGAGGGATAGGATGTGACCGTCTCAACCTTTGTGCACTCATAACCCAGAGATTCTATGAACTGCTGGGTGCCACCAGTGCTGAGAAACTTCACGCCCTCGGCATTCAATTTTTTAAGCAACTCGTCCAGACCATCCTTGTGGTAGACGGAAATCAACGCTGTTTTTATCTTCTTTGTATCTGTCATGACTGTAAGAGAATTCAATATTTCCAATTATGGGGATGCAAAGATACAAAATAATCATGAGATAGGTGTATTGGGAACATTATTTTTATGGTAATCATCAAACAAAAACAACCATATTCTTGACTTATATCATTTTATTGCTAACTTTGCTTCCCAAAGGTATGTAAAGATGAAAGTGGCAGTGATACATAGCGACAGCCGCGGGTGGTTTCCCCGTTACTACGACAATCTGATCAGGGCACTTGAGAAGCGTGGCCATGAAGTGACGCTATTACTGCCGAGGAACCGTGCAAATAAGCGTAGCATGCTGGCACACAAACAGTTATGGGGTACGCGAATAAATTTTCATCTTCATTTCCTGCTATTTAAACTTACTGGTTGGCAAGACTGTTTCTCGCACTTCTCCACCTGGCTGTTGATACGCCGGCTGAAACGATTGCGGCCTCAGTTGGTACACCTTCACATTGTAAGCAACTACATCCTTCATCTGCCCATGTTGCTGCGCTACCTCAGCCGTAGTGGCATAGCCGTGGCATGGACCTTTCATGACCTGCGTATGCTCACCGGCCTGTGCTGTGTGGAGGCAGTTGATAAATGCAAACGCTGGCATGAGGGTTGTGGTCACTGTCCCTATCTGAGCGACAATTTCCATCCGTTGGCAGACAGCACTCACGGTGTGTGGCGACTGCGCCAGCGCGCTCTTGCTTCCGCCAGTAACCTGCACATAATAGCCCCATCGGAGTGGATGGGCAGGATGGTAAGGTTGTCGGCACTGCGCAAGTTGCCCCTGACAGTGATATACAACGGACAGGACCTAGCCCGTTTTGCCAACCACGGTGCTGATATGCGAGAAGAGTTGGGTATAGGTGCCGGTGAAGTGATGGTTCTGGGTGTGGCATCGTATCTTACGGATGCGAAAGGGCTATCCGACTTCATACAGATGCGCAGAATGCTGGGCAATAGCTACAGGATAGTGCTGGTGGGAGAGATGAGTAAAGAGTCGAAGGGCACCCTACCCCATGGCATTATCCACCTGTCCACAGTGACAGACGATGATAAGCTAATAGCACTCTATCAGAGTGCCGATGTGCTGGTGAATCCCACATACGCCGACAATTTCCCCACCACACACGTGGAAGCGCTGGCCTCGGGCACCCCTGTAGTGACCTACGAAGTGGGAGGTGCAGCAGAGGCCATAGACGAGCACAGCGGCGTGGTAGTGAAGAAGGGCGACGTACAGGCTTTGGTAATGGCAGTGAGAGAGGTGACCAGTCATCCAGACCATTACAGCAGCGAAGCATGCAGGCAGCAGGCAGAGCTATTTTCGCTCAACCTATTTGACGACTACGTCACACTCTTCGAGAAGATGGCGGGAGTTCAGTCTTCGAGCAATATCTCCGCCACATCGGCAGGAGAATTGAAGAGGTAACCATCGCTCAACTCATTATCAGAGAGTTCACTGAGCAGCTCACGAGCGTCATCCTCCAAGATGACTGGAAAGCCGTCAGGTCCCCGGTAGTCGAGCATAGCCTTGATGATATCCTCACGATATTGCATTATTTCTTGTTCTGTCATGTCAAAAAAAGCGTTATTTTCCTAAGAATTTCGACTCGATATATTGATTGAAGCGTTCACGATAGAGGTCACCAATAGGCAGATAAGCCTCAGCATCCATAATCACACGGTTTTTGTTTATCTCCTGTATTTTCTTCAGGTTAATGATGTAAGAGCGGTGTATACGCATAAAATATCTGGGCAGGCTATCCTCCAGTCGTTTCATACTCAGTAGTACCACGAGAGGCTTGATTTGGTTGTCGAGATATATCTTCAGATACTCGCTCATGGCTTCCACATACCGTATCTGTGAGATGTCCATTCTCACCACCTTGTGTTCCGTTTTGAGAAAGATGGCCTGGTCCTCATCCACCTGCGACACTTGAGAGAAGTTCACCATGTCATACTGTTTCTTCACCTTGGCAGCAGCCATTTGAAACTCCTTCAGCCCGAAGGGTTTAAGCAGGTAGTCAACGGCCGACACGCGGAAGCCCTCTACAGCATACTCAGGGTATGCTGTGGTGAACACGATAAGCGGAGGCTGCTCCAGAGAGCGAACGAAATCCAGTCCGTTCAGGTCGGGCATGTTGATATCCACAAACATAGCATCCACAGATTCCTTATTCAGACAGTCGAGAGCCTCGTTTGCGCTCTGGCAGGCAGCCACCAGTGACAGCCATGGTGTCTGTTCAATATAGTTTACCAGTTGCTTTAGAGCCAGCGGCTCATCATCTATTGCCAAGCATCTTATCATAGTCTTAGTTGTTAGAATGGTTGTTTGTGAAACGTATGGTCAGGTTGACGTGGAAGACATTGTCGATAGTGGTCATAGTCAGTTCATGGCGTTCGGGGAACACTAACTGGAGTCGTTCGCGTATGTTCTTCAGCCCCACGCCACCCGACTGTTTCTTGTCTTTCTTGTCTGGGGCGATGGAATTGTCACAGCAGAAATGCAGAGTATGCTCATCGACATGCATGGATATCCTGATGAAGGAGGGGCTGTTGTAACTCACTCCATGTTTGAAGGCATTCTCTACAAAGGTGGTGAAGATGAGCGGCGGTCCTATAATGTGCGGCACATGGTCGGGCAGGTCCACGTCTATTTTCACCTTGTCGGTCACGCGCAAGCGCATAAGCGCTATATAGTTGCGCAAAAGCTCAATATCCTTCTCAAGCGACACCCGTCCGCGGTCGGCTTCATAAAGCATGTACCGCATTATATCAGAGAGTTCCAGGATGGTGGACTTGGCTTTCTCCGGGTCGATGTCTACCAGTGCGTGGATATTATTGAGAGTGTTCATCAGGAAGTGCGGACTAATCTGATAGTTGAGCACCTCCACCTGTCGTTGCAGGGTCACGCGTTTCAGCTCATCCAGATTTTTCTTAAAGTGTAAAGACTTGAAATACTGCTTTACACTTAAGTTCAAGCCCATCAGTATAATGAACACCACTATTGACACCACATCATGCTGGCCCATGACAGGCGAACGGCGGGAAGTCATATCGCTGTCTGGACGTATGATGAACAGCATCACGGCAAACGCCAATATTAGCATGATTGCAAATATGGCATATAGCGTCCTCTTATTTCCATGCACCAACAGAGGAGCAATTAGGAAATTGTGCAACATGAGAGATATGGCAAATGGTATATATGCCACCCACACCTGCAACACCTCATACCAGTCGAAGTGGGGCTCATCACCGACATACACACGCAGCGACATTATGATGATTGGTGCCATCATCATAATTATGGCAAATGCTATATAGATCTTCAACTCGGTGATGGATGTTCTCATGATATCAATCCTCTGAATGGTTTACGAATAAGGGCACGGGTATGCCATACTGCCACCCACGCCCTTATCGTCTGCTGCATAGTTTGCAACAAACCATGTTTATTTCCTATCAGCGAACGTTGCCTTTTTCTATCAGGTACTCAGCTATCTGCACTGCGTTGAGTGCAGCGCCTTTGCGTATCTGGTCGCCAGAGAGCCACAATGTGAGTCCATGGTCGTCGGCCAGATCCTGACGAACACGTCCTACGAACACGTCGTCGTGGCCTGCGGTGTCGAGAGGCATGGGGTAAACCAGTTTAGAGGGGTCGTCGCACAGGGTGACACCCGGAGCAGCAGCCAGAGCAGCATGTACTTCGTCAACAGTGAGCGGGCGCTCAGTCTCTATCCACACGCTCTCGCTATGAGCCCTGAGTGAAGAGACCCTTACACACATGGCAGAGCAACGCACATCGGAGTGCATTATCTTACGCGTCTCGTTGTACATCTTCATCTCCTCCTTGGTGTAGCCATTGTCCTGGAACACGTCAATCTGTGGTATCACATTGTATGCCAGCTGGTAAGGGAACTTCTTCACAGTGACAGGCTGTCCTTCCATTATCTCACGATACTGCTGTTGCAGCTCGGCCATAGCTGCAGCACCTGCACCCGATGCACTCTGGTAGGAGCTGACATGTATTCGCTTGATGTGCGAGAGACGTTCTATAGGTTTCAGCACCACGACCATCATGATGGTGGTGCAGTTGGGGTTGGCGATGATGCCACGCGGACGGTTGAGAGCATCTTCAGCATTGCACTCGGGCACAACCAGGGGCACATCGTCGTCCATGCGGAAGGCGCTGCTATTATCAATCATCACAGCACCATAGCGGGTGATGGTATCGGCAAACTCGCGTGACGTGCCTGCTCCGGCAGACGTGAAGGCTATGTCCACATCGCGGAAGTCATCATTGTGCTGGAGGAGTTTCACCTCACATTCCTTACCCCGGAAACAGTATTTAGTGCCTGCACTTCGTGGTGAACCGAAGAGCACCAGTTCATCTAAAGGAAACTGTCTTTGATCGAGCACACGCAGGAACTCTTGTCCCACGGCTCCGCTCGCACCTACAATCGCTACTTTCATCGTGTTTACTTTTATTTTTAATACCTATTACTTTCCTTTTCCTGTAATTATGCGTGCAAAATTACTCTAAGTTTACAATAAAAAAGAAAAAAGCCAGTAATTTTTGCTTAATATATTGAGTGAGCATCATCATTTGAATTGTCAGGAACCATAACTTTTTACTATCATTATGGTGCAGAACTCGAAAATAATGTGTACTTTTGCGCAATAATATGAGTGACTATCTGCCAATTACAGACCCTACGCTCACCTTCTTTGTGGTGCTGCTCATCATCCTCATTTCTCCCATCATCATGGGAAAACTGAGGGTACCGCATATTGTGGGTCTGGTAATGGCCGGTGTGGCAATGGGTCAATACGGTTTCAACATACTGGAGCGCGACAGCTCTTTTGAACTTTTCGGCAAGATAGGCCTGTATTATATCCTGTTTCTGGCAGGTCTGGAGATGGACTTAGAGGTGGTGAAGCGGCATAAGTACCGCATGCTCACCTTCGGTCTGCTCACCTTCGCCATACCTTTTGCCCTCACCTTCGCCCTGGCGCCTGGACTGCTGGGCTACAGCATGCGTGCCACATGGCTTCTGGCATGTATCATGGCCTCGAACACCCTGATAGCCTATCCCATAGTAGGCAGGTACGGCATACAGCAGCACACGAGCGTGGGACTGAGTGTGGGCGGAACCATGGTGGCGCTTTTCATCTCGCTAGTGCTGCTGGCAGTGATACCAATGTCGGATGAAGGAGGCAGCGATGCACTCTTCTGGCTGCTCTTCACAGGCAAGTTGGCGATATATAGTCTGGTGATGATACTACTATTGCCTCGAGTGACACGATGGTTCCTTCGACGGTATTCCGATGCAGTGATGCAGTATATCTTCGTGATCAGCGCCATGGTGCTGAGTGCCGCCTTGTCACAAGTGGCAGGTCTGGAGGGAATCTTCGGTGCCTTCCTTTCGGGACTGATACTGAGCCGTTACATACCAAGGCTGTCACCGCTGATGAACCGTATAGAGTTTATAGGTAACGCCCTGTTTATACCCTACTTCCTGATAGGAGTGGGCATGCTCATCAACATACGTGCGCTCTTTGAAGGAGGTGCCATATTATGGGTGGTGACGTTCATGGTGGTTCTCGGCACCCTAGGCAAGGCGGCAGCAGCTTATATCGCAGGTATAATCTACCGGCTGCCGACAGACGCCGGGCACATGATGTTTGGTCTGACCTCAGCCCATGCTGCAGGTGCTATAGCCATAGTGATGGTGGGCAGGCGTGTGGAAATAGGACCTGGAGTATACTTAGTAGGCGACGACATGCTCAACGGCGTGGTGATAATGATACTCTTCACCTGCGTCATCAGCACCATAGTGACAGAGAATTCTGCAAAGCGGCTGGTACTGAGGCATCAGGCGCAGGATGAGAACAAACCTGACATATATGACGAGAAGATACTCGTACCAGTGAAATATCCCGAGGTGGCAGGACGACTGATAAGCACTGCACTGATGATGCGCAACAGGAAGATGAATCGAGGACTGGTGGCACTCAATGTGGTGTATGACGACGAGAAGAGGCAGGCCAACCAGGAGAAAGGGCGACAGTTGCTGGAACAGGTTTCAAAACAGGCCAACGCTGCCGATGTGCGCATACAGACACAGGTGCGCATAGCCGCCAACATAGCCAACGGCATAAAACATGCCTTCAAAGAGTTTAACGCCTCTGAAATCATTCTGGGCATGCACATTCACAAAAACGTATCACCCAAGTTCTGGGGTGAGTTTGCACAAAGCCTGTACAACGGTCTGGACCGCCAGATAACCTTCGTGCGACTGAAGCAGCCACTCAACACCTTGCGATTGATTCAGGTGGCTGTGCCGTCACGCGCGCAGTTCGAATACGGCTTCTACCGATGGTTGGAAAGGCTGTGCCTGTTTGCCCACAACCTGGAATGTAGGATAACATTCCATGGAAGGGGTGATACCATAGAACTTATAAAAGATTATGTAGAGAAACGCTACCCGCTGCTAAGAGCCTGGTTCTCTTACATGGAACACTGGAATGAGTTGCCGAAACTGGCTTCTACCATTCGCGATGACCACCTGTTCGTGGTGGTGACGGCGCGCAAAGGCACAGTATCGTACAAGACAGCAATGGAAAAGCTGTCGGATGAGATAGAAGCACACTTCTCTGGTGCCAACCTGTTTATCATCTTCCCCGACCAGTATGGTGAGCGAATGGACTCGATGACCTTTGCCGAACCGCAGCATAAGGAGGAGAAGAGTGCATATCAGAGCATCATCGATGTGGCACAGAAAGTAAGGAAGAAACACGACAACAAGAGCGCAAAGCAATAACGAGACAGACTAATATGATAGACGTAAAAGGAATAAAGAAGAGTTTCGGAACCCTTGAGGTGCTCAAGGGTATAGACCTGCACATAGACCGTGGAGAGGTGGTGAGTATAGTGGGCCCGAGCGGTGCCGGCAAGACCACCCTACTGCAGATAATAGGCACACTGGACAAGGCCGACGAAGGCAGCATACTTATCGACGGCACAGATGTGGGCAGTCTGTCGGCACGGGCATTGTCGGATTTCCGCAACCGACATCTGGGATTCGTGTTTCAGTTCCATCAGTTGCTGCCAGAGTTTACGGCTATAGAAAACATAATGATACCAGCCTATATAGCCGGCAAGAGCAATAGTGAAGCCAAGCAGCGTGCAGAGGAGCTGCTGAAGTTCATGGGTCTGAGCGACCGTGCCACACATAAGCCCAACGAGCTGTC